>NZ_NSGT01000036.1:0-141964 GCF_009192905.1 Xanthomonas sp. LMG 12459 | reverse complement strand
TTGTTAATAAGGAACAGGCCGTACCCCGCCCCCGGTAAAGCATCGCGGCTGAAGCCGCTCCCACGCAGGCGCAACACTCGCACCGCGCGACGCTCCAACCAATCCCCAATTCCCACATCCCCCACTCCCCGCCCCTCACACCCACCCATAGCGGATCAGGTGGAAGAACACCGGCGCCGCGAAGCACACCGAGTCCAGTCGATCGAGCACGCCGCCGTGGCCTTCGATCATGTGGCCCCAGTCCTTGATGCCGCGGTCGCGCTTGATCGCCGACATCACCAGACCGCCGAAGAAGCCCATCAGGTTGGCGACCAGCGCCAGCGCGAACGCCTGCAGCGGCGAGAACGGGGTGATCCACCACAGCGCCGCGCCGAGCAGGCTGGCCGAGAGGATGCCGCCGACGAAACCTTCCACGGTCTTGGACGGCGACAGCCTGGGCGCGATCAGGTGCCGGCCCAGCAGCTTGCCCCACACGTACTGCAGCACGTCGGAGGACTGCACCACGATCACCAGGAACGCGAACAGCAGCAGGTTGCGGTCCTCGTAGCCGGGAATGCGCAAGTTGAGCAGCGCCGGCACGTGCGAGATGCAGAACACGCTGATCATCAGCCCCCACTGCACCTTGGCCGTGCGCTCCAGATAGCGCGTGGTGTCGCCGCCGATGGTGGACAGGATCGGCAGCACCAGGAACGCGTAGACCGGGATCAGCAGCGTGTACAGGCCGTACCAGTCGCTCCACACCAGCCAGTACTGCCATGGCAGCACCACGTAGAACGCGGCCAGCAGCGCGTAGTAGTCGCCGCGCCGGGTGGGAGTGAGGGTGATGAACTCGCGCAGCGCGAACAGCGACACCAGCGCGAACAGCACGATCACGCCGAGCCGCCCGAAGGCGAACGCCAGCGCCACCACCGTCGCCATCACCCACCAGGCGCGGATCCGCGCCACCAGGTTGTCCAGCACCGCACTGGGCCGTTCGCGCGCCCGCCAGCGCAGGGTCTCGGCGATCAGCGTGGCCACCACCAGCACCGTGGCGATGCCCAGGAACAGCCATACCGTCTGTTGCCGCAGCGAGGATTGCTGCAGGTGTTCGCTCAGCGCGATCGGATTCATCGGGCGGCCTCCGCCTGCTCCGGCGCCAGCGCCAACAAGGCCGCGCGCGCGCGATCGAGGAACGCCTGCTTGTCCTCGCCGGCGCCCAGCCGCAGCGGTTCGCCGAAGGTGGTGGTGCACAGCAACGGCAACGGCAGCCACTTGCCCTTGGGCATCACACGCTTGAGGTTGTCGATCCACACCGGCACGAACTCCAGTTCCGGACGCTGCCGCGCCAGGTGATAGAGACCGCTCTTGAACGGCAGCAGCCCCTCCTCGGTATTGCGCGTGCCTTCCGGAAACAGGATCAGCGAGCCGCCGCCGTCGACCGCCTCGCACAGGCAGGCGATCGGATCGCGCTGGCGCTGCTGCGGATCGCGCTCGATCAACACGCCGTTGAACACCGCGTGGATCAGGTAGCGGCGCAACGCGTCGCGCTGCCAGTAGTCGGCCGCCGCCACCGGCCGCACCTCGCGTCGCAGCGCTGCCGGCAACGACGACCAGATCAGCACGAAATCGCCGTGGCTGGCGTGGTTGCCGTAGTACACGCGGCGCTCGCTGGACGGCATGCAGCCGCGCCACAGTGCACGTGCGCCGGTGAGCAGACGGATCGCGGCACTGCAGCCGCGGGCGATCAGACGGGCGATCATTTCCACTCCAGTTCGCGCACGATGGCGCGCACGCGAATCACGATGGTCAGGGTGGCGGCGGCGATCAGCAGCGCCAGCGCCACGGCAAGAAGCATGTAGGCCAGTGTGGCGTGTTGCAGCAGCAATGCAGCGGCCGCCGCCAACGCGGCCAGCGACAGCCAATGCATGCGCTGCACGCGCGCCATCGGCCCCTGCAACGGTTCGCGCACCGCGCAGGCCAGGCCGAGCATGCGCACGTAGGCGGTGCCCACGCACACCAGCGCAGCGGCCCAACCCAGTTCCGCGCCGACGCCCCGCACCGGCTGCAGGCCATAGCCCACGCCCAGGCACACCGCCACGTCCGACAACCGGTCCGGCGCCTCGTTGTACACCGCCCCGGCACGGCCGATCATCTGCGCCTGCTGCGCCAGCAACCCGTCCAGGCGGTTGCACAGCAGCCGCGCCTGCAGCGCCAGCGCCGCCAGCACCAGCAGCGCGGCGGCATTGGCCGGCGGCTCGCGCCAGGCCAGGGCGAACATCAGCGCCGCCAGCACCGCGCACGCCAGTCCGGTCCAGGACACGCCGTTGGGCGTGGCTCCGCGCGCGCTTAGCGCCAGCGCCAGCCGCGCACGCCACTGCGCGCGCCGCGCCTGCCAGGTCGAAGCGGCCATCAGTCGCCGCCTCCACAGCCGCCGCAGCCACCACCGCCGCAACTGCTGCCGCCGTCGCTGTTGCCACCTCCCCCACCGCAACTGCTGGTCGAAGCGCTACAGCCAGCACCGTTGGGCAGCGGCGAACGCAAGGCGTGGTAATCGGTCCAGGGCGTGGTCATCAGCACACTGGTGCCGGCCAGGGCCAGCGGCAGCGCCAGATGCGAACCCGGCTCCGGCGACGGAGCGGCGACGCCATCGCGCCAGGCCGCATCGCGCTCGGCCAGCAGCGCGTCGCCGGCGACGCTGCGCCGCGGCGGCGTGAGCAGGAAGCCAAGCGCAACGACCGCGACCACCACCATCGCCGCCACCAGAAAGCCGATCGGGCGCTGCAACTGCAGGCCGATGCGCAGCTTCAGCAGGCCCACCATCCACAGCGCCAGCAACGGTGCGGCGCCGAACAGGCGTGCGCACAACGCCTGTCCATGGCCCAGCCACAGCCCCTTGGCGACCAGCGCCCGGCGCAGCGGCGCGGCGTCGCGCTGCAGCGCGGCCAGCGCCTGCTGCAGTTGGGGGTGCGCGCGCACGATCGCCAGCGCGCGCTGCAGCGTCGGCGGTACCGCGACCGTGTTGGACTGCAGCCGCGCCTGGCGGCGCACGTGCGGCTCCGCCTGCAGGCGCACCGCGCCGGCCGCCAGCAGCAGGGCCAGTTGCTGGTCGGCGACGCGCTCGCTGCCGCCGGCCAGATACGCCAGTTCGGTGGCGTCCAATGGCGTATCGAGCGTCGCGCGGCGCAGTCCGCGCACGGCCAGGCGCAGGCGCGCGCCCAGGCTCCAGGCCAGGCCGATGCCGGCCAGGAACAGCAGCAGGAACGGCGGTCCCGGCCAGTGCAGCGGCGACAGCGGGCCGTGGCGCTGCCAGAGCACCGCGAACAGCAGGGCAACGCCCAGCATCCAGCCCCACAGGGCGATGCCGCCGCGCGTGGGCGCGGTGCGGCGCGTGCGTGCCTGGCGCGGTGCCGGCGCGGGCGGCCGCGTGCCGGCCGGCGCCGGCCAGCACGCCGTTGGCGGTTCGCCGAAGTAGTGCCGGTACTGCGCCAGGGTGGCCGCGTACTGGGCCTGGAAGCGCGCGGCGTCGGCCGGGTCGCCGCGCCCGGGATGGTGGTGCAGGGTGCGGCGCAGGACCTGCGGACAGAACCGCTGCCAGTACTCGCGGGTGTCGGTGAGGTGCGCGTGCCAGGCCTGATCGACCAGCGGACTCGGCGTGATCTCCTCGCCGGCGACGCAGGCCAGGAAGCAGAAACGCCGGTATTCCTCGACCAGGTGCGCGGCCAGCGGCAGCGACACGCCGGCCTCCTCGGCGACGCGGCGCTCGAACGGCGGCAACGCCGCGTCGCCCTCGCCGAAGCCATCGGCCTGCAGGCGCTGCCACAGCGCCGCGTGATCGGGATCGACGCTGGCCGGCAGCAGTGGCGTCGGCGTTCGCGTCATCGCAGCGCTCCCCAGCCCGCGGGCGCCGAGCACAGTGCCAGCAGCAGTGACAGAACCTGAAGGGCGAAACACAGCAGCTGCCGCCGCAGCAGGCGGCGCATGCCCTGCCAGCGCGCCAGCCAATCGCGCGGCGGCGGCAGCGTGCGCAGCAGGCCCAACCGCTGCAGGACCGCGTCCAGGTCGGCACCGGCGCGCGGCAGGTCCGGTTCGGCCAGCACTGCCTCAAGCAACGCCACGTCCAGGCCAACCCGCGCCGCCCAATAGCGCTGCAACAGGCCCGCCAACGCGGCGACGCCGCAGCAGACCACCGCAAGCAGCGCGCCGCCGCCGGCGTACCACGCCGCCAGTGCCACCGTCAGCGCGAGCAACAGCAGCGACAGCCGATCCAGCGGCGCCCCCTGGCGCAGCACCGCCGCCATCGTGCGCAGTTCCAGCGGCGTGCTCATGCCGGCAGCTCCTGCGCCTGCAGCGACGCCGGCGGCGCGGTGCAGGCGGCGGCGATGGCGGCACGCTGCGCCGGTCCCAGCACGATGCGTGGCGCGCGCGCCCGCAACAGGGCCAGCGCGTCGTCCAGCGTGGCGGCACGGCCGCTGCGCAGCAGCCAGGTGGCGACCGCGGCCGCACTGCGCGAATAGCCCAGCGCGCAACAGGCCAGCACCGCGCCGTGCGTGCGCGCCGCCGCGATCGCGTCGGCGGCCGCGCGCAAGGCCGCCGCCGGCGGCGCCACCAGGTCAAGCATCGGCACCACGCGGTCGTGCGCCTGCGCCTCGCGCAACGACAGTTCCGCACTGACATCGACCACCGTGGCGAAGCGCGTGCGCTCGCCGCGGCCGGGTAGGCGCCCGAGCCAGACGCCGTCGGCGATCTCGCGCGGCGCCGGATCGCGCCAGGTCCAGGCACGCGAGTTGAGCCAGGCGGCGGCCAGGTACGGCGCGTGCAGCCAGCGCGCGGCCAGGCTCAGGCGGCCGTCGTCACGTTTCTGCAGGCCCGGTGGGCCGAGCAGCGCGTAACTGAGCGCCACCAGCAGCAGCGACAGCGCCGGCCACAGCAGCCACCAGCCGGCGCCGCCGAGCGCGCGTGCGGCGGCCACGCAGGCCGCGCTGCCGAGCAGGTACAGCGCGGCCAGGCGCCAACGCCGCGGATCGCGCGCCGGTGCCGCGGCGCGCCACGGCGCGGCGATGCGCTCCGGCCACAGCCACACGCACAGCCAGCCGGCGGCCAGGCCGGTGGGCACGTCGAGGAAGTGATGCTGGTAGGTGGTCAGCACCGACAGCCCGATCAGCGCGAACCAGCCGTGCAGGGCCAGTCGCGCCAGCCCGTGCAGGTGCTGCGCATAGCGCACCCACAGCACCACCAGCAGCACGATGTGCAGCGACGGCGCCTGGTTGAACGGCTTGTCGAAGCCGAGCAGCACCGCGAACAGCCAGCCGAACACGCCCTCGGTCGGCGGCCGCTCGAAACTGAAGCGCAACGGCCACAGCAGGAAGCAGCCCACCGCCAGCAGTTGCGCGGTGAGCAGACGCCGCGCATGCGTGTCCAGTTCGACATGCGTGCGGCAGACGAAGAACGAGATCACGTAGAACAGGTCGATCGACCAGTACGGGACGATGGTCCACGGCCAGAACGGGATCTGGGTTTCCCAGGCGAACGGCAGCGACGGCACGGCGGCGCGACGCGCGGCCAGCGTGTTGGCCAGGCCGTAGCTGAGGAAGAAGAACGGCCCCAGCAGCGCCAGCCAGGCCAGCGCCCGCCGCCACGGCCGCGCGGCCGCGGCGCTCATGGCGCGATCCGCTGCGCCAGCGACACGGTGAAGATGCCCCACTCGTCGATGCGCTGCTCCAGCTTGCGGAAGCCGGCCGTGCGCACCAGTTCGTCCATCTCCTGCTGGGTACGCCGGCGCATCACCCAGGCCGCGCCGCCGCGGTGGCTGGTCAGCGCGCGGGCGATGAACTCCAGCTGCGGATGCCAGGGCTGGCCGGTGTAGGCCAGGTAACCGCCCGGCTCTACCGCCGCGGCCACGCCCTGCAGCGAGCGCAGCACCTGGTCGTTGTCCGGGAACAGTTCGTACAGGCCCGACACCACCGCCAGCGTCGGCCGCGGCTGCAGCGCGGCCAGCGCATCGCGGTCGAAGGCATCGCCCTGCTCGAAGCGGGCGATGTCGGTGGCGCCGAGCGTGGCGATCAGCGTGCGACCCTGCGCCACGTTCAAGGGGCTGAAATCGCGCAACAGGATCGCGTCGGCGCGCTGGCTGCCGCCGGCCAGCGCTTCGAGCACGTAGCGGCCGTGGCCGGCGGCGATGTCCAGCGCGCGCACCGGCAGGCCGGCGGCGCGCAGCCGCTGCATCGCCAGGCCCAGCAGCTCATGCAGGTGCTGGCGGCGCACGCGGATGCCGCGCCAGCCGATCGCATCCAGGTAGTTGCGGTCGATCATCCGCCCCAGCGGGCCGTGCCCGGCCGCCTGGTCGCGGTAGATGTAGTCAAGCGTGCTGCCGGAATCGAAACCGGTCTGCAGGCCGAGGGCGATGCCTTCGGAGAGCCGCCCGCCCACGCGCAGGCCGGCGCGCACGCCGCGCCAGCGCAGGTCCTGCAGGCTGTAGCGCTGCGGCGGCCAGGCCAGGCGCTCGGCCTCCTCGAAGGTCGGCCCGCGGCGGTGCGCGTGGCGCAGACTGGGCAATGCCGGTTCCTCGGCGAAGCGCTCGCGCACGAAGCGACGGATCTGCGCCAGCGCCGGCGCGCGATCGCGCTCGCCCAGCGTGTCGTGGAAGAAACCGGGCAGCAGGTGGCGCTCCTTCACCGGCGAGGACAGGCGCTCGTAGAAACGGTCCTGCGGGCCGCGGTGCACCACGAAATCGCTGCCGGACACCAGCAGCTGCACCGGCACGGTGATCGCCTGCGCATCGCCGACCACGCGGTCGGCCGCCGCGTACAGCCCCAGCAACACCCGCACCGAGATCGGCCGGGTGATCAGCGGATCGTTGCGATAGCTCTCGACCCGCGCCGGATCGTGGGTCAGCCACTGCGGCTTGACGTAGCTGTTGACGAAGAAGTTGCCGCGCAGCGTCTGCATCAGGGCCAGCCCGGGCCGCGCGAATGGCACGTACAGCTTGACCTTGAACGCCGGCGAGGCCAGCACCAGCGCGCGCAGCGGCGGCGCGTAGTCGTGCACCCAGGTGCTGGCGACCACCGCGCCCACGCTCTGCGCCACCACCACGATGTCCTGCACGGCGATGCCGTGGACCTCGCCGATGTGCGCGACGAAGCGGTCCAGGTCGCGCACCAGCGCCGGGAAGCCGGGCGCGTCGCCGCGCGCGCCGGGCGAGCGGCCGTTGCCGCGCGCATCCCAGGCGAACAGCGCGCACTCGTCCAGGCCCAGTTCCTCGGCCAGGTGCATGACCCGCCCGGAATGCTCGTGGCCACGGTGCAGCAGCACCACCGCCCGCGGCGGCGCCGCCGGCGTCGTGGCCGGCCAATGCCGGTAGAACACTCGTGTGCCGTCGAAACTGGCGAATTCGCTTTCGTTGACCTGCCGCATCCGTTGCCGATTCCTTGTCTGTCTTGAATCCCTGTCCGTCGCGGCCACGCCGGCCGCCCGGCTCACGCGCGTGCCGCCGCCTCGCGCAATCCCGCCGCGACCCGGCGCAGCACGGTCGCCGCGCACAACAGCGCCACCGCCATGGCGACGGCCGTGACCGTCGCCGCGCCGATCCAGGCGCCGGCCAGCAGCAGCCCCAGCACGCCGATGACGAAGGCACGGTCGCTCTTGCCCATCGGCCCATCGTAGCGGCGGCTGGCGCCGACCATCAGCCCGAGCACGCCGGCATATTCGGTCAACGCCGCGGTCAGCGCCATCAGCCACAGCCAGCCGGCACCGACGCCGGGCACGCCGAGCAGGCTCAGGTACAGCGCCGCATCGGCGACCACGTCGCATAGTTCGTTGAGGTAGGCGCCCAGCCGCGACTGCTGGCCGAACTCGCGCGCCAGCATGCCGTCCACCGCGTTCAAGGCCATTCGCAGCAGCATCCACAGCGGCAGCAGCGCGTACCACAGCGGTTGCGCCGCGCCTTGCGTGTAGACCACCGCGGCGACCAGCAGCGACAGCAGCGCCGCGGCCGCCGTCACCTGGTTGGCGGTGACGCCGAGCCGGTACAGCACGCGCACGCCGGGCCGCAGCAGGTCCTGGAAACGTCCTTTGAGGGCATAGATCGACACGCGCGTGGTCCTGACGGCGAGGGCGGGGCGGCGACAGCCTAATGCATCGCAGCGGCTGCGCGCGCGGCCGAAGCCACGGCGCAGGTGTTCTGCACGGTCCGCACGCACCGCGCGCGCGGCTCCACGGCGAGGCGCGCACACCGTGTGCCAGCGCCGCCGCCCACGCGATCCGCAGGCCCGTAGGCCCGCCCGGCCGGGCGTCGGCGGGCCTCAGCGCCTACAATGGCGGCCCGTTCCGCTGCCCCCGCCCTGCCCCATGTCCTCCGATTTCCTGCCCGTGCGCCGGGCGCTGCTGTCCGTTTCCGACAAGACCGGCCTGATCGACCTGGCCCGCGCGCTGGCCGCGCGCAACGTCGAACTGCTGTCCACCGGCGGCACCGCCAAGGCGCTGCGCGAGGCCGGGCTGGCGGTGAAGGACGTGTCCGAACTGACCGGCTTCCCGGAAATGATGGACGGCCGGGTCAAGACCCTGCACCCGCTGGTGCACGGCGGCCTGCTCGGCCGCGCCGGCACCGACGATGCGGTGATGGCCGAGCACGGCATCGCCGCGATCGACCTGCTGGTGCTCAACCTGTATCCGTTCGAGGCGGTCACCGCCAAGGCCGACTGCACGCTCGCCGACGCGGTGGAGAACATCGACATCGGCGGCCCGGCGATGCTGCGCTCGGCGGCCAAGAACTTCGCCCGCGTGGCGGTGGCCACCGACCCGGCGCAGTACGCCGAACTGCTGGCCGAGCTGGAGGCCAACGACGGCCGGCTGTCGGCGGCCAAACGCTTCGCCCTGGCCGTGGCCGCGTTCAACCGCGTCGCCCAGTACGACGCGGCGATCAGCAACTACCTGTCCGCGGTCACCGCCAGCGACGCCGCCGTGCCCACGCGCAGCGCGTTCCCGGCGCAGATGAACTCCAGCTTCGTCAAGGTGATGGAACTGCGCTACGGCGAGAACCCGCACCAGCAGGCCGCGTTCTACCGCGACCTCTCCCCCACGCCCGGCACCCTGGCCACCTTCACCCAGCTGCAGGGCAAGGAGCTGTCCTACAACAACATCGCCGACAGCGATGCGGCCTGGGAGTGCGTGCGCCAGTTCGATGCGCCGGCCTGCGTCATCGTCAAGCACGCCAACCCGTGCGGCGTGGCGGTCGGCGCCGGCTGCGGCGATGCCTACGAACTGGCCTACGCCACCGACCCGACCAGCGCCTTCGGCGGCATCATCGCCTTCAACCGGCGCCTGGATGCGGCCACCGCGCAGGCGATCCTGGACCGCCAGTTCGTCGAAGTGCTGATCGCCCCCGACTACGACGACGCCGCGCTGGAGTACGCCAAGAAGAAGGCCAACGTGCGCGTGCTGCGCATCCCCGCCGGCGACGGCGCCTACGGCATCGACAGCAAGCGGGTCGGCTCCGGCATCCTGCTGCAGACCAGCGACGCGCACGTGGTGCCGCGCGATGCGCTGAAGGTGGTGACCCGGCTGGCGCCGACCGAGGCGCAGTTCGATGACCTGCTGTTCGCGTGGAAGGTGGCCAAGTACGTCAAGTCCAACGCCATCGTCTACGCCAAGGACCACCGCACCATCGGCGTCGGTGCCGGGCAGATGAGCCGGGTGTACTCGGCGCGTATCGCCGGGATCAAGGCCACCGACGCCGGCCTGGCCGTGGAGGGCTCGGTGATGGCCTCCGATGCGTTCTTCCCGTTCCGCGACGGCATCGACGCCGCCGCCGCGGCCGGCATCAAGGCGGTGATCCAGCCGGGCGGTTCGATGCGCGACGCCGAAGTGATCGCCGCGGCCGACGAGCACGGCATCGCCATGGTGTTCACCGGCGTGCGCCACTTCCGCCACTGAGGTCTGCAGCGATGCGCCTGTCCGCTGTCGTGCCCCGTCCGCTCGCCGTGCTGGCCGTGGCCGGTGCCCTCGTGCTGGGCGGTTGCACGCCGGCCGCGCCCCCCGCCCCCAGCGCCGCACCTGCGGCCGCGCCCGCCAGCGCCGCCGCGCCCGCGCACGTCAGCCGCACCGCGCGCCTGCAGACGTTCCTGCAGCAACGCTACGGTAGCGCCGCGACGCTCGCCGGGCATTGGCCGGGGCAATGGACCCAGGGGGGCGACAGCCATGCGGTGGACTGGCAGGTGTGCGCCGAACAGCCGGTGGTCACCGGCGACGGCTGGCAGCAGTTGCTGGCGGTGTGCGGCGCGCTGCGCGACGCCGGCCATCCCGAACCGGGCACCATCGACTTCTACGTGTTGCGCCCCGAGGGCCAGGGCTTCGCCGTCGCCGCCGAGCGCACCGGCGGCACCTACGGCAGCCAGGGCCAGCCCGGCGAGGTCGGCATCGTCCGCGCCGGCAGCGATTTCTACGGGTTCCGCGTCGAGGACGGCTGGTTCGGCCAGGGCTACGCGCTGCAATCGCAGACCCTGATCCTACCCGGCCCCAAGGGCCTGGTGGACGCCGGCAGCGTGCGCAGCCACATCGACAACAGCGCCGCCGCCGACTGCGATGCCGCCGATGCGGCCGCGGACTGCAAGGCTGGCCAGTTCGCCATCGACTTCGCCCTGCGCTTCGACGACCGCGACCACGCCGCCCGCGTCTGGCCGCTGCTGATCGAGGAAACCGGCACGGAGTGCGGCCAGCGCCCGGTGCAGCGCAGCCACCGCTTCGCCCTGGACGCGAAGACCTGGACCTACCATTTCCCCGAGGCGCTGCAGCGCGAAGGCTGCACGTGAGGCGCGCGCGCCCGGCGCAGCCGTTCCCCTTTCCCCTGCAATCTGGAATTCCGCGATGAAACTGCTCGTCATCGGCTCCGGCGGCCGCGAACACGCCCTGGCCTGGAAGCTGGCCCAGTCCCCCCGTGTCGACGAAGTGCTGGTGGCGCCCGGCAATGCCGGTACCGCCGGCGAGGCCAAGTGCCGCAACGTGCCGGTCAAGGTCAACGACCTCGACGGACTGCTCGCGCTGGCCCTGGACGAAGGCGTGGCACTGACCGTGGTCGGCCCGGAAGTGCCGCTGGTGCTGGGCGTGGTCGACCGCTTCCGCGCCGCCGGGCTGCGCATCTTCGGCCCCAGCGCTGCCGCCGCGCAGTTGGAAGGCAGCAAGGCCTACGCCAAGGATTTCCTGCAGCGCCACGGTATTCCCACCGCGTTCTACGCCGTGCACACCGAGGTCGAGGCCGCGCTGGCCTATGTCCGCGACAAGGGCGCGCCGATCGTGATCAAGGCCGACGGCCTGGCCGCCGGCAAGGGCGTGATCGTGGCGATGTCGCTGGACGAGGCCGAGGCCGCGGTGCGCGACATGCTCTCCGGCAACGCCTTCGGCGACGCCGGCGCGCGCGTGGTGATCGAGGAATTCCTCGACGGCGAGGAAGCCAGCTTCATCTCCATGGTCGACGGCCACACCGCGCTGCCGATGGCCACCAGCCAGGATCACAAGCGCGTCGGCGACGGCGACACCGGCCCCAACACCGGCGGCATGGGCGCGTACTCGCCGGCGCCGGTGGTGACGCCCGAGGTGCACGCGCGGGTGATGCGCGAGGTGGTCGAGCCGACCGTGCGCGGCATGCGCGACGACGGCGTGCCGTTCACCGGCTTCCTCTACGCCGGGCTGATGATCGACGCCAGCGGCGCGCCCAAGGTGATCGAATTCAACGTGCGCTTCGGCGACCCGGAAACGCAGCCGGTGATGCTGCGTCTGCAGTCGGACCTGCTCGACCTGCTCGAGGCCGCGCTCGACGAACGCCTGCACGCCACCGAGGCGCAATGGGATCCGCGCCCGTCGCTGGGCGTGGTGCTGGCGGCGGCGCCGTATCCGGAGACGCCTGTCACCGGCGAAGCGATCACCGGCCTGGACGCGGTGCCGGGCAACGCCAAGGTGTTCCATGCCGGCACCACGCTGGACGGGCAGGGCCGGGTGCTCAGCGCCGGCGGCCGCGTGCTGTGCGTGGCGGCGCTGGGCGACAGCGTGGCCGAGGCGCAGCGGCATGCCTACGCCGGCGTGACGCAGATTCACTGGGCCAGCGAGTTCCACCGCCACGACATCGGCTGGCGCGCGATCGCACGCGAGCAGGGGGCGTAGCACGTCGCCACGGGCAGGAGCAGCTTCAGCCGCGACGAGCAAAGCCCGATGCCGCCTGACACCAGCCGGCGTCGGGACTGAAGTCCCTCCCACAAGGACATCCGACCCACTCCCTGTGGAAGCGGCTTCGCCCGCAACGAGCAAAGCCCGATGCGGGCTGACACCATCCGGCGTCGGGACTGAAGTCCCTCCCACAAGGACACCCGATCCACTCCCTGTGGGAGCGGCTTCAGCCGCGACGAGCGAAGCCCGATGCCGGCTGACACCATCCGGCGTCGGGACTGAAGTCCCTCCCACAAGGACACCCGATCCACTCCCTGTGGGAGCGGCTTCAGCCGCGACGAATGAAGCTCAAAGCGCGGCTGACATCCTCGCTTGCCGGGACTGGTGTCCCTCCCACAAGGAGCGCACACCGCTCTCGCGTGGAAGCCCGCACGCAGCCACCATCGCCGCTGCGCTAGCCTGGATTCCCCACCGATTCGCACACGCTCCATGGCCCTCTCCCCCGCTCTCCGCACCCGCTTCCGCGCGCTCGCCGCGCAGACCGACGGCATCGATACCGCGGCCTATGCCGCCTGCGGCAAGGATCCGCTCGATCCCATCATCGGCCTCGGCCGCCGCGATGCGAAGGTGTGCATCCTCGGTCGCGACCCGGGCCGCAGCGAGGTGGAACACGGCGCGCCCTTCGTCGGCAGCGGCGGCCAACTGGTGCGCAAGGCGCTGTACCGGCACCTGCACCACGGCGCGGAGATGCCCGACTTCGCCGCCGGGCTCGAGGCCGGCCGCGTCGCCTTCTGGCTCAACACCGTGCCGTACAAGCCGGTGGGCAACAAGGCGTGGTCGATGCCGGTGAAGCGCCGCTTCCATCCGCTGATGCGGCGCCTGCTGCTCGAACAGTGGCGCGGCCACGCCATCCTTACCCTCGGCCGCGAAGCCTTCCTGTGGTTCGGCATCGACCAGCCGCGCGAGGTGAGCGCGGCGCTGGAGGCGTTCTGGGCGCGCGAGGACCGCTTCCAGGCGCAGACCGAGGTCGAGCTGCACAGCGAGGACGGCCGCCGCACCCGCCGCGTGGTGCTGCACCCGCTGCCGCACCCCTCGCCACTCAACCAGACCTGGTACAAGCGCTTCCCGGCACTGCTGGACGCCCGGCTGCGGCACCTGGAGGTCTGAGCGCCCGCGTGCATCCACCCTCCCGAGGGGGATCGCATACAGCGACGGTGCGCTATCGTGTCGCCGTGCCGACCCCCTCGATCGAAACCCGCCTCAGCCGCCTGTGGGCCCACGAAAAGGCCAGCTACGGGCTGCGCGTGTTCATCGCGCTGGCGGTGGCGATGGGCGTGTGCTGGCACCTGCAGCAATTGGAGGCGCTGCCGGCGATCTTCCTGGGCACCATCGCCAGCGCCATCGCCGAAACCGACGACAACTGGCTGGGCCGGATCAAGTCGGTGCTGCTGTCGCTGCTGTGCTTCGCCGCCGCCGCGGCCGCGGTGGTACTGCTGTTCCCGTATCCGTGGCCGTTCGCGGCCGGCCTGGCGCTGTCCACCTTCGCCCTGACCCTGCTCGGCGCGCTCGGCGAACGCTACGCCTCCATCGCCCAGGCCACGGTGGCGCTGGCGATCTACGCGATGATCGGCCTGGATCACGGCACCCAGAACGGCCACGTCGGCGGCAACGCCTGGCACGGCGTGGCCTTGCTGCTGCTCGGCGCCGGCTGGTACGCGGTGCTGTCGGTGCTGTGGACGGTGCTGTTCGCCAACCGGCCGGTGCGCGAGCGGTTGTCGCGGCTGTACCTGGAGTTGGGCCGCTACCTGCGGCTCAAGGCGGCCCTGTTCGAGCCGGTGCGGCAGAGCGACCTGCACGCGCGGCGGCTGGCGCTGGCCGAGCAGAACGCGCGGGTGGTGGCCGCACTCAACGCGGCCAAGACCGCGATCATCAGCCGCTTCGGCCGCTCCGGCCGGCCCGGCGTGCAGTCGGGCCTGTATTTCCGCCTGTACTACATGGCGCAGGACTTCCACGAGCGCGCCAGTTCCTCGCACTACCCGTACGAGGCGCTGACCGACGCGTTCTTCCACAGCGACGTGCTGTACCGCTGCCAGCGCCTGCTGGCCCTGCAGGGCAAGGCCTGCGCGGCGCTGGGCGAGGCGATCCGGTTGCGGCAGCCGTTCGACTACGGCGAGCAGACCCAGCAGGCCACCACCGACCTGCGCGAGTCGCTGGATTTCCTGCACGCCCGTGGCGACCCACGGCAGGCGCGGCTGCTCGGCTCGCTGGAATTGCTGGTGACCAACCTGCACAGCATCGAGCGGCGCCTGGCCGAGGCCGCGCAATCGGACACCACCAGCGACACCCTCGACACCCGCCTGCGCGACTCGTCGCCGCACACGCTGCGCGAGATGCTGCGGCGCCTGGGCCAGCAGCTCACGCCCGGCTCGGTGCTGTTCCGGCACGGCCTGCGCATGGCGATCGCGCTGGTGCTGGGCTACGCCATCATGCAGTCGATCCACGCCAGCAACGGCTACTGGATTCTGCTGACCACCGCCTTCGTGTGCCGGCCCAACTACGGCGCCACCCGCCTGCGCCTGGCCCAGCGCATCGCCGGCACCCTGATCGGCCTGGGCGCGGCGTGGGCGCTGATGCAGCTGTTCCCGGGCACCGAGCTGCAGTTGCTGTTCGCCCTGCTCGGCACGCTGGTGTTCTTCGTCACCCGCACCGACCGCTACATGCTCGCCACCGCGGCGATCACGGTGATGGCGCTGTTCTGCTTCAACCTGATCGGCGACGGCTTCATGCTGATCTGGCCGCGCCTGCTCGACACCCTGATCGGCTGCGCGATCGCCGCCGCCGCCTCGTTCCTGATCCTGCCGGACTGGCAGGGCCGGCGCCTCAACCAGGTGCTGGCGACGGTGCTGTCCAGCAGCGCGCGCTACCTGGCGCAGGTGCTGGAGCAGTACCGCAGCGGCATGCGCGACGACCTGCCCTACCGCATCGCCCGCCGCGACATGCACAACGCCGACGCCGCGCTGTCGGTGGCGCTGTCGAACATGCTGCGCGAGCCCGGCCGCTACCGCCGCAACCTGGATGCCGGCTTCCGCTTCCTGGCTTTGTCCAACACCCTGCTCGGCTATCTGTCGGCGCTGGGCGCGCATCGGGCGGCGCTGGCCGGCGAGACCGATCCAGACATCGCCCGCGCCGGCGACTACCTGCCGCAGGCGCTGGGCGCGCTGGCCGACGCGCTTGCGGAACGACGTGCGCTGCCGGCCGCCGACGAGCCGGCCGAGATCGCACTGGCCGAGGCGCTGGAGCGCGAGGACGGCATCGACGAGGCCAAGCGCCGGCTGGTGCGCAACCAGCTCGCGCTGACCCTGCGCCTGCTGCCCAAGCTGCGCGACGCCGCGCAGGCGGTCACTGCCGCGACGGTGCCGCCGGCGCCGGCGTCGGCGCTTGCCGCCCCGGCCGCACGCTGAGGCCCATCCACAGCAGCGCCACCACCGCCAGCGCCGCACCGCCGAGCGCCACCCCGCGCCAACCGGCGTAGGCATAGGCCGCGGTGCCGAGGCTGGATCCGATCGCACCGCCGATGAAATAGCAGGTGACGTAGGCCGAGGTGATGCGGTTGCGCGCGGCCGGATCCAGTTGATAGATCACGCTCTGGTTGCCGATGTGCACGCCCTGCACCGCCACGTCCAGCAGCACCACCCCGGCGATCAGCAGCCACAGCGAGTGCGGCGCACCGAGCAACAGCAACCACGACAGCAGCAGCATGACCAGGCCGCCCCAGCCGACCAGATGGCCGGCGCCGCGGTCGGACAGCTTGCCGGACAGGTTGGCGGCGAAGGCGCCGGCCGCGCCGATCAGCCCGAACAGGCCGATGGTCGCGGTGCCGTAGCGGTAATCCGGGCCGGACAGCAGGAACGCCAGGGTGGTCCAGAACATGCTGAAGCCGGCGAACAGCAGCCCGCCCAGCACCGAGCGCGCGCGCAGCACCGGCTCGTCGCGCAGCAGCGCCAGCACCGAACCGATCAGGTGCGGATAGGACAGGTGCGGGTTGCCCGGGTGCCGCGGCAGGCCGCGCCACAGCAGCCCCGAGGCCACCAGGATCAGCACCGCCGCGACCCAGTACACGGTGTGCCAGCCGCCGATCCCGGCCAGCAGGCCGGAGGCCGTGCGCGCCAGCAGGATGCCCAGCAGCAGCCCGCTCATCACCGTGCCGATGACCCGGCCGCGCTCGTGCGGCGCGGCCAAGGTCGCGGCGAACGGCACCAGGATCTGCGCCGCCACCGAACTCAGGCCGGTGATCAAGGTGCCGAGCAGCAGCAACGCGAAGCTGTGCGCCATCGCGCTGACCAGCAGGCCGACCGCGCTGAGCGCGTACAGGCCGACGATCAGGCTGCGGCGCTCGAAACGATCGCCCAGCGGCACCAGGAACAGCAGGCCGGCGGCGTAGGCCAACTGCGCGGTGGTGACCACCGCACCGGCGCGGCGCACGTCGATGGCGAAGGTCTGCGCCAGCACCTCCAGCAGCGGCTGCGCGTAGTAGTTGCTGGCCACCGCCAGGCCGGTGGCGGTGGCCATCAGCAGCACCAGGCCGCGGCGCATCGGCGGATGCGAGGTCGTTTCCATGGACGGACACCGGATCGTGGGGAGGGGCGCAGTCTGTGGCGGTGGCAGCGATCTTTCAAACGCATTTTTTTCACCACTGCCATCTGTTTTCGAGATAGTGTGATTTCCGCGCCGACAGGCCGGCCGGTTCGCCGGGGCCGCCGCTTCGAACGCAGGCGGCGTCCGGACTGGAGCGCCGCCCCACCACCGCCCCCGCGCCGAAGGAACCCGCACCATGCCCAGCACCGACATCGCCGAGGCGCTGCAGCAGCACGGGTATGCGGTGGTCCGCGGCTTCCTGGGCGACGGCGACATTCCCGACAGCCTGCTGCGCTTCCTGGAAGGCGCCGAGAAGTTCCACGACGGCGTGATCGGCGACCTGCCGCCGGCGGACATGCAGCGCATCCAGGCCCGCATCGCCGCCACCGTGCCGGCGGTGGCCGCGGCCATGGGCCTGGCGATCGCCGTCGACCGCTTCGGCTACTGCGCCATCCGCATCCGCGAAAGCCATGCTGCGCCGAGCCTGCGTCTGCCGTTCGACCAGCACCGCGATCCGAAGACCGCGCCGGGCGGCGCGCTCAACTGGCACCTGGACCACTTCAGCTATTTCCTGCATGGCGACCACCGCAACTACCTGATCTGCTACATGCCGGTGCGCAAGCCCGATGCCGTCCTGGCCAACGTGGCCATCGTCGCCGACGACGTGGTCGCGCGCCTGGATCCGCAGCTGCACCAGCGCATCCAGGGCCGCGGCGCGCTGCGCTTCCGCTGCGTGGAGGCCGACACGCTGGACTGGTTCCGGCTGCGCTTTCCTGGCGAGGCCCTGGCCATCGGCGACTGGTACGCGATCGAGGATCTGTACGACGCCAGCCCCGGCTGGAAGATCGGCTTCGACCTGGAAGCGCACAAGGTGGTGCCGCACCTCGCGGTCGGCGACCTGCTGATCATGCGTGCCGACGTCATCCACCGCACCCACGACGCCGGCTGCGACCGCATCTCGGTGCGCTGCGACGCCCTGCCCGCGCAGGCGCCGCGGCTGGACACGCTGCGCGGCCTGCTCGGCATCACCCTGCGCTACCCGTTCATGAGCCGCAAGCGCCGCTACAACATCCGCCTGTGGCTGCGTCAGCAATGGCGCAAGCGGCTCGGGCGCACAGCATGAGGCGGGCACTGCGACAGACGGCGCGTGGCGCATGCAGCCCCGGCGCGGATCGGCTGCGGCATAGCCACCGTGCGCGCCAGGCAGCGCCATGCTGACCCTGCGCCAGCTCGAATTCGCCGTCGCCGTCGCCGAGGAAGGCAGCTTCACCGCGGCCGCGCGCCGTTGCCACACCGTGCAGTCGGCGCTGAGCCACCAGATCGCCAAGATCGAGCAGGCGCTGGGCGCGCGCCTGTTCGAGCGCGGGGCGCGCCACGTGCGGGCCACCGCCGCCGGCGAGGTGTTCCTGCACAACGCGCGCGCCACCCTGCGCGCCGCCGAACGCCTGCACGAGGAAATGGCCCAGACCCTGGGCACGGTGCGCGGCCGCCTGCAGATCGGGCAGATCTCCTCGTTGAACGCGGTGCAGGTGCCGGCGGTGCTGCGCCGCTTCCGCGAGGCGCACAGCGCGGTGGACGTGCACCTGCGCACCGGCATGAGCGATGCGCTGCTGCTGGAACTGGGCGAAGGCCGGCTCGACGTGGCACTGGTCGGGGTCGGCCCGCACGTGGCGCTGCCGCCGCAACACCTGCTGCTGCACGAGGAACCGCTGGCGCTGATCGCCGCACCTGGCAACCGCTTCGCCGCGCGCCGCCAGGTCTCCCTGCGCGACCTGGAAGACGCGCCGATGGCCGGGCTGATCCCCGGCGCCGGCGTGCGCGGCATCATCGACCGCGCCTTCGCCGCCGCCGGCCTGCGCCAGCGCCTGCAGTACGAGGTCACCCACGCCGACCTGCAGCGGCAACTGGTGGCCGAGGACCTGGGCCTGGCGGTGGTGCCGCAGACCATGGCCACCGGCATGCACGGTGTGGCGACGGTGGCATTGCGCGAGCGCTTCCGCTTCCTCACTTATGCCGTGTGGCGGCCGGATCCGACCCCGGCCGCACGCGCCTTCATCGCCCTGCTGCGCGCCCAGCGCGACGCCCTGCAGGCCGCAACCGACAGCGCCAGCACCGGCCGCCGCGCGCCGCGCCTGCGCGCGCGGCGAACCTGCTAGGCTGCGCGCGTTCGCAAAGGAGCCTGCATGTCCGCCCACAGCCAGTTCGCCCTGTTGCGGCAACGCCGCTTTCTGCCGTTCTTCGTGGTCCAGTCGCTGGGCGCGTTCAACGACAACGTGTACCGGCAGGCGATCATCGGCCTGCTGTTCTATCTGGGCGTGACCCCGGAGCAGCGCACGCTGTACACCAACCTGGCGCCGGCACTGTTCATCCTGCCGTACTTCCTGTTCTCCTCGCTGGCCGGGCAGATCGCCGAGAAGCTGGAGAAGTCGCGGCTGGTGGTCATCACCACCACGATGGAGATCGGCATCATGTCGCTGGCCGCGGTCGGCTTCCTGACCGAGAACATGGCGGTGCTGCTGGTGGCGCTGTTCTGCACCGGCCTGCAGTCGACCCTGTTCGGGCCGGTGAAGTATTCGATCCTGCCGTCGGTGCTCAAGCCGGAGGAACTGACCGGCGGCAACGGCCTGGTCGAGATGGGCACCTCGATCTCGATCCTGTGCGGCATGATCCTGGGTGGGCTGATCTTCCAGATCGCCGGCAGCCACGGGCCGGTGGCCGCGGCCACCGCGGTGGTCGCGCTGGCGGTCACCGGCAACCTGATGGCGCGCTGCATCCCCAAGGTCGACGCCAGCGCCCCCGAGCTGAAGATCAACTGGAACCCGCTGCCGGAATCGCTGGCGATCATGCGCCTGACCCGGCGCCAGCTGGCGGTGCGCAACGCCGTGCTCGGCGTGTCCTGGTTCTGGTTCGTCGGCACCGTGCTCACCGCGCAATTGCCGACCTACGCCGAACTCAACCTGGGCGGCGCGCAGGACCTGTACATCTTCGCCCTGGCGCTGTTCTCGATCGGCACCGGCACCGGCTCGCTGCTGTGCGAGAAGCTGTCCGGGCGCACCGTGGAAATCGGCCTGGTGCCGCTGGGCGCGTTCGGCATCAGCGCCTTCATGCTCGACCTGTACTTCGCCCGGCCCGGCGCCGCGCTGCAGACCGGCCTGGGCATCGGCCAGTTCGTCCACCAGGCCGGCAGCTGGCGGATCATGCTCGACCTGGTCGGCATCGGCCTGTGCACCGGCCTGTTCGTGGTGCCGCTGTTCGCGCTGATCCAGAGCCGTACGCCGAAGGCGGAACTGTCGCGCGTCATCGCCGGGCTCAACATCCAGAACTCGCTGTTCATCGTGCTGGCCGCGATGATCGGCATCGCCCTGCAGATGCAGCAGTTGCACCTGTTCGGCGTGCGCATCCCGATGCCCGGGCTGAGCATCCCGCAGGTGTTCCTGGCGCTGGCCATCGCCAACGCGGTGGTGGCGATCTGGATCTTCAGCATCGTGCCCGAGTTCCTGATGCGCTTCCTCAGCTGGCTGATGGTGCGCACCCTGTACCGGCTGCGCCTGCACGGCGTCGAACGCCACGTGCCGGAGGAGGGCGCGGCGCTGATCGTGTGCAACCACGTCAGCTACATGGACGCGCTGGTGCTGGCCGCGGCGATCCCGCGACCGGTGCGTTTCGTCATGTACTACCGCATCTTCAACATTCCGGTGATGCGCTGGATCTTCCGCACCGCCAAGGCGATTCCGATCGCCGGGGCGCGCGAGGATCCCGAGCTGATGCAGCGCGCGTTCGACGCCATCGACGCCGCGCTGGCCGAGGGCGAGCTGGTGTGCATCTTCCCCGAAGGCGCGCTGACCAAGGACGGCGAGATCGCCGCGTTCAAGTCCGGCGTGGAGAAGATCCTGGCCCGGCGCGCGGTGCCGGTGGTGCCGATGGCGCTGCGCAACATGTGGACCAGCATGTGGAGCAAGCGCGATTCGCGACTGCGGCGCATGCGCGTGCCGCGGCGTTTCCGCGCCCACATCGAGGTGATCGCCGATGCGCCGGTGGCCGGGGCCCAGGCCACCGCCGAGACGCTGGAGGCGCAGGTGAGGAGGCTGCGTGGCGATGCCGCCTGAGTGCGGCGCAGGTGCCCTGGGCACGCGCTTCGGGTAAATTAACCGCAGGGGAGACGCCACAGGCCGTGGCGTCCAATGCGAAGGACCGAGCGGACAGTGAACCAGCCCGAACCACCAGCAGCGCCCAACGCGGGCGTCTATGTGCCCAACAACATGGTCTGGGCGATCCTGTCCACGCTGTTCTGCTGCCTGCCGCTGGGCATCGTGTCCATCGTCTACGCCGCGCAGGTGGATGGCCGCCGCGCTGCCGGCGACATCGAGGGCGCGCGCGCCGCCGCACGCAAGGCCGGCTGGTGGGCGCTCGCGTCGCCGATCCTGGTCGTCGTGTGGATCTTCGTGGCCATCCTGCTGGAGGCGATCGGCAGCCTGGCTGGCAACTGACCCCCACCGTTTCCCGTTCCACCACCCAACCACCGGAGTAACACGGATGAATACCACCGCACCGCAAGTGTCCAACAACCTCGTCTGGGCGATCCTGACCACGCTGTTCTGCTGTCTGCCGCTGGGCATCGTGTCCATCGTCTACGCCTCGCAGGTCAACACCAAGCTCGCCGCGGGCGATGTGGCCGGTGCGCGCGATTCGTCGGACAAGGCCAAGAAGTGGGCGATCTACTCGGCGATCACCTCGGTGGTGCTGATCGTGCTGTACATGATCTTCCTCTTCGCCCTGGGCGGCCTGGGCATGATGCAGCAGTCGTCCATGTCCTGAGCGCCGCGGCCGCCGTCGCCTGCGACGGCGGCCGGCCACGCGATCGTCCGCCTGCCATGTCCCTTCAGCGCCTGCAGTCCCTGCCCCGCTGGCTGCCGCTGGTCGCACTGAGCGGCGCCGCGGTGGTGGCCACCGTGGTGCTGCGTCGGATCGATCCGAATGTCCCCGGCAATCCACTACCGGGCTGCCCGTTTCGCGCCCTCACCGGCCTGTATTGCCCCGGCTGCGGCAGTACCCGCTGCCTGCACGCGCTGGTGCACCTGGACCTGGCCCATGCCTGGACCAGCAATCCCCTGCTGGTGGTGGCACTGCCGCTGCTGGCGATCATGGCGCTCAACGCCGCCGGCCTACGCCTGCGCCCGCTCGCGCCGCTGCTGAAGATCCTCGCCGACCCGCGATTATGGCTATGGGTGCTGCTCGGCTATGCGCTGCTGCGCAATCTGCCCTGGTATCCCTTCACGCTGCTCGCGCCGCACTGACGGCCCGCCACCTCCGCACCGCAGCGACTCGTCTAGACTCACCGACTGCCGTGCGCCACCCCTCAAGGAGATCCACATGAGCACCGTCAGCCCTGTCACGCCGCCGCCGCCCGCTCCCGGCCCGGTCCCCAACCATCTGGCCTGGGCGATCATCTCGACGGTGCTTGGCTTCTGCTTTTGCTGCCCGTCGTTGATCACCGGCATCGTCGCCATCGTGTTCTCCAGCAAGGTCAACGGCCTGCTCAACCAGGGCGACCTGGAGGGTGCGCGTCGCGCCTCCAACACCGCCAAGACCTGGTGCTGGGTGACCACCGCGCTGGCCATCATCGGCATACTCTTCACCACCTACAAACTCTCTACCGGCGGCATGCAGGGCTACATGGAGTTCATGCAGCAGATGCAGCACGCGAGCTGATCGGCATGCGCGCCTGGCAACAACGGGCGTGCCTGGGCGCCGCCGCCGCGTTCGCGGCCGGCGGCGCCACGCTGCTGTACCGCTTCGATCCCAATGCCGCGAACAACCCGTTCGCGCCGTGCATGTTCCATGCGCTCACCGGCTATTACTGCCCGGGCTGCGGCATGACCCGCGCCCTGCATGCGCTGGTGCACCTGGACCCGGTCGGCGCGTTCGCGATGAATCCCGGCGCGATGCTGGGCCTGGCCCTGTTGCCGGGCCTGATCGCCTGGAAGGCCGGCTGGCGCGCGGCCTGGTTTGCGCCAATCGTGAGCGTGGTCTCGCGGCCGAATTTCTGGCTGGTCGCCCTGCCGGGCTACTGGATCGCGCGCAACCTGCCGTGGTTCCCGTTCACCCTGCTGGCGCCGCACTAGCCGGACGCAACACCTTGCGATTCGCACCGGGCGCGAGCAAGCGCCTGCGCGTAGGCGATTCTCGGCGCCTGGCTCAGCTGACCCAACCGGCGATCACCAGCAGCGCCAGCAGCACCAGCCACAGCAGCAGCACCCGCCATACCTGGCTCATCGCATCGCGCAGTTCGGGCAGGCGCCGCAGCGCCGGCACCACCATGCCCGCGTCGCTGTAGTCGTGCGCCTCGGCATCGAGTTCGCCGCGCACGCTGGCGCAGGCCACCGGCCCGAGGAAGCCGGTGTCCAGTTGCCACCGCTTGCCGCCGGCGGCGCGCCAGGCGCCGAACACCGCTTCGAAATTGCCGACCAGGGCCAGCGAGAAGGTCATCAGGTGCGCCACCGGCCATTCCAGCGCCGCCAGCAATGCGCGCGCGCCGGCGGCGGTCGCCGGCGGCAGCCGCGCGGCATAGGGGCCGACCGCGGCCAGCGCCAGCAGCCGATAACCCAGCGCACCGAACGGCCCCAGCAACAGGAACCAGAACAGCACCGCGAACCAGCGGCGCAGCGCGCTGACCGCCACCGCCTCGACCAGCCCGGCCGGATCCTCACGCAGCGGCCCGCCATCGGCCTGCAGTTGCGCCACCGCCAGGCGCCGCGCGCTGGCGTCATCGGCGTCGATGATCGCCTCGACGTCGGTGTCCAGGTCGCGCGGGCCCCAGCTGAAGGCCAGCACCACGATCCCGAACAGCAGGATCAGCAGGCCCAGGTGCGGCGCGGCCAGCAGCCACTGCAGCAGGCCGACCAGCAGCAGCGGCGGCAGCAGCGCCAGCGCGATGCCGTAGCGGCCGCGCCAGGCGCCGCCCTCGCCGGCATGCGTGTCCAGCCAGCTCAGCCAGTCGCCGAAGGCGTCGAAGCGGCGCAACGAGGCCACCATGCCGGGCGCGACATGGCCCAGCACCAGGGCGACGATCACAGCGACGAGGGTCGTGAACATGCAGGTCCTCCGGGACCGTTCTGAAGCGGGTGCGCGGAACGTGCCGGCGCGGTCAGGCCGGCGCGCCGTGCCGGTACCAATCCTCGATCAGCGCGCGGGCGATGGAGATGTGTGGCGGCAGACGCAGGCCGTGCCCATCGTCGGCACTGTCGCCCTGCGCCGCCAGGCGCGCCAGCGCGGCGCCGACCTCCTCGCGCTCGAACCAGCGCGCGTCTTCCAGTTCGCCGTCGACCTGCGGCGTGTCCGCCTCCGCCTGCGCACTGAAGCCCAGCATCAGCGCGCCAGGAAACGGCCACGGCTGCGCGCCGTAGTAACGGCAGCTGCCCGGCCGCACCCGCACCTGGGTCTCTTCGGCCACCTCGCGCGCCACCGTCTGTTCCAGCGATTCGCCGGGCTCGACGAAGCCGGCGATCACCGAGTAGCGCCGCGCCGGCCAGCTCGCCTGGCGCCCCAGCAGCAGACGCCGGCCATCGCTGACCGCGACGATCACCGCCGGATCCACCCGCGGATAGTGTTCGCTGGCGCACTGCGTGCAGACGCCGAGGAAGCCGCCGCGCTGCAACGCGATGGTGCCGCCGCACACGCCGCAGAAGCGGGTGCGCGATTGCCAGTGCAGCATCGCGCGGGCGTAGGCGAACAGGCCCGCCTCCGGCGCCGGCCACTCGGCCGCGGCGCGGCGCAGGTCGATGCGCTGCGGCGGCGCCAGCGCCTGCGGCAGCGCGTCGGCGGCCAGCGCGAACCAGGCCTGATCCTGGTCCAGGCCAAGGAAGATGGCCTGCTCTGCCAGCGCGCCCAGGGCGGCGGCGCTGGCGATCAGCGGGCGTCCGTCGGCATCGGCATGCGCCTGGCCATCGGCTTCCAGCACCAGCACCCTGGCCTGTTCCCAGGCATGGCGCAGCGCGGCCGGGTCGTTGCGTACGGCATCGGCACGGTCGATCGCAGGACCGGCGAAGGCGAAAGAGGCAGGCGTCGGATCGGACATGCGCCGCAGGGTGCAGGCAAACCGTGCGTCCCGCAAGCCGCAGCGTGTCTACACGCTGAAGCTGCTGCCGCACCCGCAGGTGGTCTTGGCGTTGGGATTGCGGATCACGAACTGCGCCCCGTGCAGGCCTTCGCTGTAATCCACTTCCGCGCCCATCAGGTATTGCAGGCTGAGCGGGTCGACCAGCAGGGTGACCTGGTCGGTCTGCACCGCCAGATCGTCCTCGGCGCGGTTCTCGTCGAACTCGAAGCCGTACTGGAAGCCGGAACAGCCGCCGCCCTGGATGTAGACGCGCAACGCCAGCGCGTCGTTGCCTTCCTCGCGGATCAGCTCGCGCACCTTGGCCGCGGCGGCCGCGGTGAAGTTCAACGGCCGGTCCAGGGACTGGTAATCGGGCGTGGGCGCGGCGCCGGGCAGGGAGACGAGAGTGCTCATGGCAGGAGAATGGGGACGGCGGACGACCGAATCAAGCCTCGGCGGTGAGCGCGAGCGGCGGCTCGGCGTCGCCGGCCGCCTCGCGGTGCGCTTCCGGCGGCGCCAGCGCGGCCAGGCTGCCGGCGTGGATCAGGCGCCCAGTCAGCTGCGCGCCGGCGTTCATCTCCACCACCTGGTAGTGCACGTTGCCCTGCACCCGCGCCTTGGACGCCAGTTCCACGCGCTCGGCGGCATGCACGTCGCCGATCAGCTGGCCGTTGATGATCACCACCGGCGCGCGCACCTCGCCCTCGATACTGCCGTGCTCGGACAGGGTCAGCGTGGCCGGCGCGCCGTCTTCGGCGACGACCTTGCCGAGGATGCGCCCTTCCACGTAGAGGCCGCCGCTGAACACCAGGTCGCCGCGGATCACCACCTGCGCGCCGATCAGCGTATCGACCACGGTCTGGCCGCTGTTGCGGCTGTTCTTGTTCCCAAACATAGGCTGATTATTCCCCTTTGCCGTTACCGGCCAATGTCCAATCGAAGGTCTGGCTGACCGGCGCCCCGCTGCCGCTCAATGCCACCCGCACCCGTTGCGGGGTGAAGCCCTTGGGCAGGATCACGCTGCCGTCCAGTTGCTGGAAGTAGCGGAACGAGTAGTCCTGCCCGGGCACACCGGTCTTCTGGTGCAGTTCGTCCCAGCCGACGCTGGTCAGTTTGCCGCCGCGCACGCCTTCCACGGTCAGCCGCAGTTGCCCCTGGCTGATCGCGCCACGGTTGAGATTCTGGGTCAGCACCACGTTGTAGCGCCAGGTGCCGCCGGCCTCGGCGGAGAACTCCACCGAATGCACGCTCAGGCCCTTGCGCTGGCTGGTCGCGCCGACCAAGCGCTCGTAGAACGCCACGTCGGCCCGCAGCCCGGCGATCTCCTCGTCGCGCTCGGCCAGCGAACTCTGCACCTCGTTGTTGGCGGCGCGGCTGATCTGGTCGGAACGGGCCAGGGTCGCCTGGCGCTGGTTGAGCGTCTCGATCTGCCGCTGCTGCGCCTGCAGGTTGCGTTCGGCCTCGCGCAACTGCGCGCTGACCGCACCGAGTCGCGGCGCGGCCTGGCGGCTGGCCAGCCACCAGGTCAGGGCCAGCGACAGCAGCCACAGCCCGGCCAGCAACAACCACAGCCCGCGGCCGCGGCGGGGCGCGGCGCCATTGGGCACGATCTGGAAACGGGGAACGGGTCGGTTCATGCGCGCTGCCGCGCCACCGAGGCGGCGCCGGCGTCGATCCTCGCGGGTCGGCCTGCTGGGCCACCTAGTGTAAGCCACCCTCCTGAGCGGCGCCGGACTGCGCGGCCGGCCCGCGCCGCGGGCTGGCCTTCGTGGCGGGCTTGGCCGATAGTGGCCGGCATCCGTGCTTTGCAGGAGCGCCTGCCATGACCGACGCCCATCTCTTCGTAATCGGCATCCTGCTGGCCTGGCTGGCCGGCATCCGCGTCTACCTGACCGTGTTCGGCATCGGCCTGGCCGGCCTGCTCGGCTGGCTGGAGCTGCCGCCGGCGCTGCAGGCGACGCAGTCGTGGTGGGTGCTCGGCACCTCCGGCGCGCTGGCGCTGGCCGAGTTCTTCGCCGACAAGATCCCCGGCGTGGATTCGGTGTGGGACCTGCTGCAGACCCTGACCCGGATTCCGGCCGGCGCCTTCCTGGCCGCGGCCACGCTTTCGCCCGACGGCCAGCTGAGCGCCGGCGCGCTGGCCACCGGCGCGGGCGTGGCGCTGACCAGCCACGCGCTCAAGGCCGGCACCCGCGCCCTGCTCAACACCTCGCCGGAACCGGCCAGCAACTGGATCGCCTCGCTGGCCGAGGATTCGGTGGTGATCGCCGCGCTGGCCCTGGCCCTGGCGCACCCGTGGCTGGCGCTGGCCGTCGTGCTGGCGGCGAGCGCACTCGGCGCGTTGCTGGTGTGGTGGACATGGCGCCTGCTGTGGCGGGGCATGCGCCGCCTGCTGGCCTCGCCGACGGCACCGGCCGGCAACGTCTCGCACCCCGGCGCACAGCCATCGTGAACTTCGTCGCATAATTGGACGCGCCCCAGGAACCAGACGCGATGCCCGCCAACGACACCGCTCCGCTTTCCCCTCGCGAGGACGCGCGCGCGCGCCATGTCCGCGCCGAGACCCCGCCGCCGCACTACTGGCGGCGCTGGGTCGGCGACGCGGAGCGCGCGGCGCCCGCCGATCCCGCCGCCGGTGACGGCCTGGCCGCTCCGGTGCCCACCGAACTGGCGGCAGCCGCCACGCCACTGGCCGCCAGCGAGCACGACGACGGCACCGGCGACGCCAACGCGGCCGCCTTCGTGGTCGCCGACGCCGCCTCCGATCCCGCCGCACCGGCCGCGGCCGCGCCGTACCGCGTGCTGATCGTCGAGGACGACCGCGCGCAGGCGCTGTTCGCGCAGAGCGTGCTGCATGGCGCCGGCATGCATGCGCAGGTGCAGATGCAGGCCGAAGGCGTGCAGCAGGCCATCGTCGACTACCGGCCGGACCTGATCCTGATGGACCTGCACATGCCGGGACTGGACGGCATGCGCCTGACCGCGCTGATCCGCCAGCAGCCACAGCACCAGCTGCTGCCGATCGTGTTCCTGTCCGGCGACGCCGATCCGGAACTGGAATACGAAGTGCTCGACAATGGCGCCGACGACTTCCTGACCAAGCCGATCCGGCCGCGGCACCTGATCGCCGCGGTCTCCAACCGCATCCGCCGCGCCCGCCAGCAGGCCCAGCAAGGCCACGCCGAGGCGGTGCCGCTGAACAACCCCGAGACCGGCCTGCCGACCCGCGCCCACGTGCTGCAGTTGCTGGACACGACGCTGCGCGCGCGCCGCCCCGGCAGCCTGTACTTCATCGAGATCGCCAGCGCGCTCGGCCTGCGCGAACGCTATGGCTACGCCGCGTTCGAGCGGCTGATGGTGCAGGCCGGGCGCCGCCTGGCCGGCATCACCGCGCCGCAGCCGCTGGCGCGGCTCAACGACAATAGCTTCCTGCTGCTGGCCGACGACGCCGATGCCGACGCGCAGCGGCAACGCGCGCAGAGCCTGCGCGACACCCTGTCCGGCCACGCCTTCCCGTTGCGCGAGGACGAGGCGCTGCACCTGCGCTGCGCGATCGGCTACGCCGACTTCGGCCATGGCTTCGAGGACGCCGGCAGCGCGCTCGAAGCGGTCGAACGCACCGCGCTGCAGGCGCGGCTGCATCCGCAGAGCATCGCCGCCTACGTGCCGCCGCGCACGGACGAGGACCTGCAGCGCATCGCGATGCTGGAGGGACAACTGGAGCCGGCCTACCAGCCGATCGTCGCCGTCGCCGGCGGCGACATCGCCCAGTACCAGGTGCTGCTGCGCCTGCGCCAGCGCGACGGCAGCCTGCTCTCGGCCGGCCAGGTGCTGCCGGCCGCCGAGGCCGGCGGACGCCTCGCCGACCTCGACCAGCAGGTGCTGGACCACGCGCTGGGCCTGCTGCATCTGTACCAGCACGCCACTCCGCCGCTGCGCCTGTTCGTCTCGCAGTCCACGCGCACGCTGGCGCGCACCGCCTTCGCCGAATGGCTGATCGACACCATCGGCCGGCGCGGCGTCACCGGCACCTCGCTGGTGATCGACCTGCGCCTGGACGATGCGCTGGTCCACACCGCCACGCTGCAGCAGTTCTGCGCACGGCTGATGCCGCTGGGCGTGCAGTTCTGCATCAGCCAGTTCGAACCGGGCGCCGAGGCCGAAGCGCTACTGGCGCATCTGCCGCTGGGTTATCTGCGCCTGTCGGCACGCTTCGCCGGCGCGCATGCCGATCCCGAACTGCGCGACCAGCTGCGCGCCACCATCGACCTGGCGCACCGCGCCGGCCTGCTGATCATCGGCCAGCAGATCGAACAGGCGCAGGCCGCGGCCGCGATGTGGATGGGCGGGGTCGACTTCATCCAGGGCAACCTGGTGCAGTCGGTCGGCGACCAGCTGAACTTCGACTTCCAGAACGCGGTGCTCTAGCCATGTCCGTCCGCAGACGTCGGCCCGTCCCGCGGCCGGCGACCTTCGCCGCGGCGCTCGCCGTCGCCGGCACCTTGCTGGCGCTGCCGCCGCTGGCGCTGCCGTTGCCGCCGCTGTGGCATTGGTTGGCGCCGCTGTGCATGGCCGCCGCCGCGGCGCTGGCCACCCTGGCTGGCTGCCGCGCGCGCCAGCAGATCGAACGCCTGGATGCGGCGCTGGCGCGTGCCGCGCTGGCCGAGTCCGAGCGCAACGCCCTGCAACACGACGTGCACGTGCGCGAGCGGCTGGAACAGGAACTGCTGCAGGCCAAGCAGGCCGCCGAGGCCGCCGTGCTGGCCAAGGGCGAGTTCCTGGCGACGATGAGCCACGAAATCCGCACCCCGCTCAACGGCATCATCCCGATGCTGGAACTGATCGGGCGCGGCCCGCTCGGCCTGGACCAGCGCGAGATGCTGCGCGCGGCCAACACCTCCTCGCTGCAACTGCTGCGCATCGTCGACGACATCCTGGACTACTCCAAGCTGGAAGCGAACCGGCTGGAGCTGGAGATCACCACCTTCAACCTGCGCGAACTGCTCGACGGCGTGCTGGAGCTGATGCAGCGCGCGGCCGAGGCCAAGGGCCTGCGCATGGCGCTGCAACTGGACCCGGCGGTGCGCCTGCCGGTGCGCGGCGATCCGGTGCGCCTGCGCCAGGTGCTGAGCAACCTGCTCGGCAACGCGGTCAAGTTCACCGCGCGCGGCGGCATCGACCTGGGCGTGCGCCGGCTCGGCGAGACCCCGGCACAGCACCTGCTGCGCTTCGAGGTACGCGACACCGGCATCGGCATCAGCGCCGAGCGCCAGGAGCACCTGTTCCAGGCCTTCACCCAAGCCGACGCCTCCACCACCCGCCTGTACGGCGGCACCGGGCTGGGCCTGACCATCTGCAAGCGCATCGTCGAACTGATGGGCGGGCGCATCGGCGTGGCGTCGCGGCAGGGCCATGGCGCCACGTTCTGGTTCGAGATCCCGCTGCTGAAGGTGATCGGCGACCTGCCGCAGAATCCGGGCGGCCTGCCGCGGCTGCATGCGCTGCTGGTCGGCGCCGACCAGCGCCTGCAGCAGCGCCTGAGCGTGCTGCTGCCGAACTGGGGCGTGCAGGTGAGCAAGGTCGATTCGACCCAGGAGGCGCTGGAGCGGCTGCGCGGCAACGGCAGTGGCGGTAGCGTGCGCCCGACCTACGATCTGGTGATCGGCGACCTGGATGGACTGCGGCAGAGCGCGCGCGCCCTGCAACGCGCGGTGGCGCGCCTGCCGGCGCCGCAGACCGCGCGGCTGATCTGGCTGTACGGCGAGGCCGACATTCCCGAGGAAATCCGCGCGCACGGCGCGCTGCTGTCGCGGCAGGCGGCGGACATCGACCTGCGCAGCATGCTGGCGCTGGCCCCGGCGACGCCGAGCCTGGCCAGCGAGACCGCTGGCGATGGCGCCGACACCGCCGACGCGTTCTACCACGACGCCTTCGCGACGGACGTCATGGATGCCCCCGCACCGGCCCGCGCCGCGGAACCGACGACCGTCGTGGCCGACGCGCCGCCGCCGCGCAGCGGCTACCGCCTGCTGCTGGTCGAGGACAATCCGGTCAACCTGATGGTGGCGCGGCGGTTGCTGGAATCGCTCGGCCACCATGCCGACAGCGTCGAGGACGGCGCCGCCGCATTGGCGCAGTTGTCGCGGCAGCCGTACGACCTGGTGATGATGGACTGCCAGATGCCGGTGCTGGACGGCTACGCCGCTACCCGGCAGTGGCGCCAGCGCGAGGCCGATGCGTCGCGCCCGCGCCTGCCGATCGTGGCGATGACCGCCAACGCGATGGCCGGCGACCGCCAGCGCTGCCTCGATGCCGGCATGGACGATTACCTGTCCAAGCCGCTCGACCGCGCGCGGCTGGAGGACTGCCTGCAGCGCTGGCTGCCGCTGCAGCCGGCGGCCGCGCCGGCCAGCGCGGCGTTCGCGCCGGAGGCGGATGCAGCCGCGGACGGGTCCGCGGCGATCGCCAGCGGGCCAGCGGCGGATGCACTCGCCGACGCGGTGCACGTCGAACCGCAGGACACCCGCCACACCCCCCTGCACACGACGGACGCCGCCACGGCGTCCAGCCCCACCACCACGTCGACCGCCTCGATGCCATCGCCCGATCACGCCACGCTCGACGTCCCCCCGGCAGCGCCTGCGTTGGAACAGGACCTGGCATCGCGCGGCGCCACCGCAACGTCGACGCTGCCGCTCGCCGCGCCGGAGGCAGACGATCCGGAACCGCCCTCAGCGGTGCCGGCGCCGGTGCTGGAGATCGCCGTGCTCGACGAGTTACGCGAGGTCATCGGCTCGGCCAGCGTGGCGCAGATCGTCGAGCTGTTCCTGGCCGATGCGCCGCTGCTGATCCAGCGCCTGGAGCAGGCTGCGGCGACGGCGCAGAGCGACGCGCTGCGCGAGGCCGCACACACGCTGAAGTCCTCGGCCGCCAACCTCGGCGCATTGGCGCTGTCGGCGGCGGCGCTGCGCATCGAGTCGGGCGTGCGCACCGGCACGCTGGATCGCCCCGTGGTCGCGGTCGCCCTGGTGATCGCCGAGTTCGCGCGTGCGCGCCTGGCGCTGAGCGGCTACCGCGCCAGCGTCCGCGATGCCGCCGAGCCCGCCGAACCCTAGCGCGGTATCGCGCTACGGCGCGTCTGCAGGCGACACGATCGCCCGCAAGACCCGGCCACAGTGCATCGAAGACATCGACGCACGGCCTACTGCCTTTCTTGTAGGAACGCTTCAGCGCGACAAGGCGCTACCGGTAATGCCATCGCGGCTGAAGCCGCTCTTACAGGAGAGCGAGGTGGTGCGATGCCGATGCCATGTCGGCCGCATGGATTCGCGCAGAAGCAGCGTGTGCCGCTGCGCTGGATCAGCGGCGTTCTTGCGCCAGCCACGCGTCGCGGCTGCATGACAGTTGACTCCTGCACGTGCATGTCAGCGCCATCCCGGAGCGCAGAGCGAACAACATCCTGCGCGGCGCCGACACAGGCCAGCGCCGCGGCCTCATGCGCCGACGATTCAGTCGTCGAGCTTGGTCAGCAGGTAGTTCGGCTCGCCGATCCGGTCGATCAGGTCGAGCTGGGTTTCCAGCCAGTCGATGTGCTCTTCTTCCGATTCCAGGATGTCGGCCAGGAGCTGGCGGCTGACGTAGTCCTGGATCGATTCGGCGTAGGCGATGCCTTCGCGCAGGGTGACCGTGCCGTCCTGTTCCAGCGCCAGGTCGCACTCGAGGATTTCCTTGGGGTTCTCGCCGATGCGCAGCTTGCCCAGCGCCTGGAAGTTGGGGAGCCCCTCGAGGAACAGGATGCGGTCCGCCAGCTTGTCGGCGTGCTTCATCTCGTCGATGGATTCCTTGTACTCGTGCTCGGCCAGTTCCTTCAGGCCCCAGTTCTTCAGCATCTTGGCGTGCAGGAAGTACTGGTTGATCGCGGTCAGCTCGTTGTAGAGGACCTTGTTGAGGAACTCGATGACTTTGCTGTCGCCCTTCATTGCATCGCTCGCGTAAGCCGGAAAGCGCAGACTCTAGCGAATCGCGCTGCGACGTGAAGGAACGCGAATCGTGATCATCCCGCGCTGCAGCGCGGCGACGGCCTCAGGCGGCGCGGGCCAGGCCGCCGAGCACCGGCAGGGGCAGCTCGCGGCTCAGCGCGCGCTCCAGCAGGTCGCCGGCCATGTCCAGACAGGAGCCGCAGGTGGCCCCGCAGCCCGTGCGCATGGTCAGTTCGGACACGCTGCGGCAGCCGGCTTCGGCGGCTTCGCGGATCTGGCGATCGGTGACCCCATTGCAGATGCAGACGTACACGGCGGGCTTGGCGGCGGACGGCGCGGACTGCGCCTGGCACCCATTCAAACCAAAGTGAGAATGGTTGTCAATTCCGCCCGTTAATCGTTATTAATCCGCGCTACCCAAGGTCCGCCGCGCTTGCGTGGACGCTTGCGCGGCCGCTCGTGGCCCGCCGTATTGCCCGGCAGCCAGGCCTCCTGGGCCAGGGTCGGCATGGCGCGGATGCCGGCGCCGGCGATGGTCTGCGCCAACGGCGCCAGGTGGCGCAGCGCCCGCGCATAGACCCCGCGCTTGAACAGCACCACGTGCTGCACCGGGTACCAGAAATCGACCCAGCGCCAGTGGTCGAACTCCGGCGTCTCGGTCAGTTCCAGGTTCAGCTGGCTCTCGTCGCACTGCATCCGCAACAGGAACCAGACCTGCTTCTGGCCGATGCAGACCTGGCGCTCGTTGCGGCGGATAGCCCGGCTGGGCAGGCGATAGCGCAGCCAACCGGGGGTGGCGCCGAGCACTTCCACATGCTCGGGCAACAGCCCGGTTTCTTCGCGCAACTCGCGGTACATGGCCTCCACCGGGGTCTCGTCGGTGTTCATGCCGCCTTGCGGGAACTGCCAGCCGTCCCGGCGCACACGGCGTGCCCAGAACACCTGACCATCCGGCCGCATCAGCACGATGCCTACGTTCGGTCGATAGCCGTCCGGATCGATCACGATGCGGACTCCTGAAAAATCTACTGGCTCCGACTCTGCCATGGCTGCGGCCGGGCCACAAGCAGCGCAAAAACCCGTTGACAGCCGCCCGCTTCTCCATAAGAATTGGCGGTTCACCAGGGCTATGTAGCTCAGCCGGTTAGAGCACAGCACTCATAATGCTGGGGTCGGTGGTTCGAGTCCACCCATAGCCACCATGGTGTGCACGCCCAAGGCGTGCGATACTTGCAGTCCACATTGCCCCGTCGCCAAGCGGTAAGGCACCTGACTCTGACTCAGGCATTCGGTGGTTCGAATCCATCCGGGGCAGCCAAACAAAAAAAGAAGGCCGATCGAAAGATCGGCCTTCTTTTTTTGTTTGGCGCGGGGTTTGCGCAGGCGCTTCGCGCCTACGCCCCACATCTTGCTGCGCAAGATGTGGGCCCCAGCCCTTCCGCTTCCACATCCCCGCGCCTGTCGGCGCGCCCCCTTGGACTCCAAGGGGGCTACTCCACCAGATGGAATGCGGATCGTTGGAAGCAGGCGCGAGCCTATGAACTTCATCGGAAGCATTTCGGCAGCAGGGCGCGCGACCTCGAGCGTGAGGCAGGAAACCTCCCAGCGACCCCGGACCTCCAATCAGGCCGGCGATCGCCCAAGCCCGTGAGCAGATCCAACGAGGCAGAGCCTCGACGACCACCACTGCACTTGCCAGCACAAACCACAACCCTAGAACGACAAAAGCCCGGCCGAAGCCGGGCTTTTGCTTGGTCCCCAGCGGGCTCCCAAGGGAGCCCACGCCAGGCGCGATGGATCAGCGCTTGGAGAACTGGGTGGCGCGACGGGCCTTGTGCAGACCGACCTTCTTACGCTCGACTTCGCGGGCGTCGCGGGTCATGAAGCCGGCCTTGCGCAGCTCGGTCTTCAGGGTTTCGTCGTACTCGACCAGCGCACGGGCGATGCCCAGACGGATCGCACCGGCCTGGCCGGTGGTGCCGCCGCCGGTGGCTGTGACCAGGATGTCGAAGCTTTCGGTGTTCTTGGTCAGCTCCAGCGGCTGGCGCACGATCATGCGCGCGGTCTCGCGGCCGAAGAACTCGTCCAGCGGACGGCCGTTGACGGAGATGTTGCCGGTGCCCTTGCGCAGGAACACGCGAGCGGTGGAGGACTTGCGGCGGCCAGTGCCGTAGTTTTGCGAAATCGCCATGATTAGATATCCAGAACCTGCGGCTGCTGAGCGGCGTGCGGATGCTCCGCACCGGAATAGACCTTGAGCTTGCGGTACATCGCGCGGCCCAGCGGGCCCTTGGGCAGCATGCCCTTGACCGCGATTTCGATCACGCGCTCCGGGTGGCGCTCCAGCGCCTGCTCCAGGCTCTCGGTCTTCAGGTTGCCGATGTAGCCAGTGAAGCGGTGGTACTTCTTGTCCTTGAGCTTGTTGCCGGTGACGACGATCTTCTCGGCGTTGATCACCACCAGGTAATCGCCGGTATCGACGTGCGGGGTGTAGACCGGCTTGTGCTTGCCGCGCAGGCGGCGGGCCAGTTCGGTGGAAAGCCGGCCCAGCGTTTTGCCGGCGGCGTCGACGAGATACCAGTCGCGCTGGACGGTCTCGGACTTAGCAGTGAAGGTGCTCATGATCAGACTCGGTTGGTCGGGCGGATTCCTGCAGCGAACGGCCGGAACTTTGCCACGCGTTGTGAATTGCAAAAACGCAAGAGGCGAAATTCTACGCGGCCCGGCCGGCCGGCGCAAGTCCACCCATGACCGGCGGAGATCGGGCAGGCGGCGCGCTTGGCAGTGCGCCGGCCGGGGGCGAAAATCGGGATCCCCACTGCTTCCGGGCTTCCCCCATGACCGCCAGCCGCCAGCATTCCCCGCTCGATCGCGCCCTGGTCGAGGCCCAGCGCGCGCTGGAGACCGTATTCGGCGACCCGCCGGCGCAGCGCCCCTACCCGGCCGCGGCCACCGCCGATGTGGTGCTGGCGCCGGACGAGCGCCGCCATGCCGCCGGCCTGATGCGCATCAACCACGTCGGCGAGGTCTGCGCGCAGGGCCTGTATTTCGGCCAGGCCGCGGTCGCGCGCGATCCGGCCACCCGTGCGCACCTGCTGGAGGCGGCGCAGGAAGAGACCGACCACCTGGCCTGGTGCGCGGCGCGGCTGCGCGAGCTGGACAGCCGCCCCAGCCTGTTCAACCCACTGTGGTACGCCGGCAGCTACGCGATCGGCACCCTGGCCGGGCTGCGCGGCGACGGCTGGAACCTGGGCTTCGTGGTCGAGACCGAGCGCCAGGTCGAGGCGCACCTGGACGAACACCTGCAGACCCTGCCGCCGGCGGACCTGCGCAGCCGCGACGTGCTGACAGTGATGAAGGCCGACGAGGCCCGCCACGCCGAACATGCCGAACAGGCCGGGGCGCGGCGCCTGCCGCCGCCGATCCCCACGGTCATGGCCGCCGCCTCGCGACTGATGAAGGCCGTCGCCTATCGGCTGTAGCCGCCCGCCGGTCGGGCCGATGCCACCCCGGCTGGCATTGCCGCGCCGATCGCGTTAAAGTGAACGAACGCTGACTGATTCCACGTCGGCGCACGCCGTTCCGGCTGCGGTATCGCCATGTGCCGCAACCACCGATGTACCCGTGCCGAGTCGCGCCCGCGTGCGCTCCGCCTGCAGACTGTCATGCCCGCATCCTCGCCCCATCTGCCATCGCCCCGGACCCGCTGGTTGTCGCGCCTGCTGTTCGCGACCCTGTTCGCGATCGGCGGCGGCGCCCTGCTGCATCACCTGCTCGGCGACTACCGCCAGGCCAGCGCGATCCTGCGCGACCATTCGGTCGCCACCGTCCCGGTGATCGCCGACGGCGCCTTCGGCGTGCAGACCGAGCCACTGGTGCGCTACCGCTTCCACTATGTGTTCGAGAGCAAGGGCCGCCTGCACAGCGGCGCCTTCGAGGCCAGCGGCGCGGAGGCCGCGCCGTTGCTGCTGGACGGCGCCACGGTCGAGATCGCCTACGCCAATGCCGATCCCGCACGCTTCGGGCGCCTGGACCAGCTGCAGCACGCCGGCAACCTCGGCAGCGTGTTCACCCGCGCGCTGATCGCGCTGTCGATCGCCGCCCTGCTGGCGGTGGTCGCGCACCGGCTGCTGATCGGCCGGGTGCTGACCCGGCGCCGCATCGCCGCCGCCTGAGGCCCACGCGCGCGCGGGCTGCGCTCAGTGCCCGACCAGCTTCAGGCCGATCACCCCGACCACGATCAGGCCGATGCAGGCCAGCCGCGCCGGCGAGGCGCTGTCGCCGAACAGGGCGATGCCGAGCACCGCCGTGCCCAGCGCACCGATCCCGGTCCAGATCGCATAGGCGGTGCCCAGCGGGATGTGCTTGAGCGCCTGGGTCAGCAGCCACAGGCTCAGGCCCGCACCGGCCAGGGTGGCCACGGTCGGCCACGACCGGGTGAAGCCTTCGCTGTACTTCAGGCCGAGGGCGAAACCGATCTCGAACAGACCGGCGAGCAGCAGGTAGATCCAGGGCATTGTCTTTCTCCGTAGACAAATGAAAACGAAAACGGCCCGATGTCTGCACATCGGGCCGCCGTCGGCAGGGGTCGCAGCGCGTGCTGCGGGCGGGCCGTCCCGCCGGTGTGGAGCGCTTACTCGGACAGGTTGCGCCCGTGGAACAGCTCCTCGATCTCGCGCTTGAGCAGCGCCTCGATGCGCATGCGCTCCTTGAACGAGAGATTCTTGGCCTTTTCCTCGAACAGGTACTGGTCCAGGTCGAAGTCCTTCAGGTGCATCTTGGTGTGGAAGATGTTCTCCTGATAGACGTTGACGTCGAACATCTCGTAGCGCGACTTGACGTTCTTGGCCAGGAAGTTCTGGATCGAGTTGATCTTGTGGTCGATGTAGTGCTTCTTGCCCTTCACGTCGCGGGTGAAGCCGCGCACGCGGTAATCCATGATCACGATGTCCGATTCCAGGCTCTCGATCAGGTAATTGAGGGCCTTCAGCGGCGAAATCACGCCGCAGGTGGCGACATCGATGTCGGCGCGGAACGTGGCGATACCGTGCTGCGGATGGGTTTCCGGGTAGGTATGGACGGTGATGTGGCTCTTGTCCATGTGCGCGACCACGGCGTCGGAAATGATCTCCTTGCCCGCCGCCTTCTTGTCGATGACCGGCTCCTCGGAGATCAGGATCGTCACCGAGGCGCCCTGCGGATCGTAGTCCTGGCGCGCGATGTTGAGGATGTTGGCGCCGATGATCTCGGCCACATCGGTGAGGATCTGGGTCAGGCGATCGGCGTCGTACTGCTCGTCGATGTACTCGATGTAGCGCTGGCGCTCCTCTTCGGAGATCGCGTAGCAGACGTCGTAGATGTTGAAGCTCAACGCCTTGGTGAGGTTGTTGAAACCTTGCAGCCTCAGGCGAGGCAACGGCTTGACCACGGCGTGGATCCTCTGGAAGTGGGTCGGGGGGAAAGCCAATCAATTATGAGCCAAATGGCCGCGCTGCGAAACGTGGCGTCCGTCTCTTGTTTGCCGCCGCGAACGCGTCCCGTTAAGCTTCGGGAATTACGCCGTAGCGAAGCCGCCATGAGCCCCGGAAACACATCCACTGCAGCACCTGTGCGCATCGCTCCAAGTCCTTTGACGTTGGACACCGCCACCATCGACCGCTTCCTGGCCCACAGCCACCGTCGCCGCTATCCGGCGCGGACGGACGTGTTCAGGCCAGGCGATCCGGCCGGCACCCTGTACTACGTGGTCAGCGGCTCGGTCAGCATCATCGCCGAGGAAGATGACGACCGCGAGTTGGTGCTGGGCTATTTCGGCAGCGGCGAGTTCGTCGGCGAGATGGGCCTGTTCATCGAGTCCGACCAGCGCGAGGTGATCCTGCGCACCCGTACGCCCTGCGAACTGGCCGAGATCAGCTACGAGCGCCTGCACCAGCTGTTCCTGGGCTCGCTGTCGTCCGATGCGCCGCGGGTGCTGTACGCGATCGGCGTGCAGCTGTCCAAGCGCCTGCTGGACACCTCGCGCAAGGCCAGTCGCCTGGCGTTCCTGGACGTGACCGACCGCATCGTGCGCACCCTGCACGACCTGGCCCAGGAGCCGGAGGCGATGAGCCACCCGCAGGGCATGCAGTTGCGCGTGTCGCGGCAGGAACTGGCGCGACTGGTCGGCTGCTCGCGCGAGATGGCCGGCCGCGTGCTGAAGAAGCTGCAGGTCGACGGCATCCTGCACGCCCGCGGCAAGACCGTGGTGCTGTACGGCGCGCGCTGACCGCCATGGGTCGATAGGCCCGGCACGATGGTGCTGAGCGAGACCTTCTACTGGTTCGTGCTGGTCGGCCTGGCCGCCCAGCTGGTGGACGGCGCGCTGGGCATGGCGTTCGGCCTGGTCTCGTCCTCGGTCCTGCTGAGCCTGGGCCTGCCGCCGGCGGTGGTCAGCGCCAGCGTGCACAGCGCCGAGGTGTTCACCACCGGCGCCTCGGGCCTGTCGCACCTGGCCCTGGGCAACGTCGACAAGCGGCTGTTCCTGCGCCTGGCGCTGCCGGGCATGGTCGGCGGGGTCGCCGGCGCCTACGTGCTGACCCAGTTGCCGGGCGAGCTGATCCGCCCCTTCGTCTATCTGTATCTGCTGGCCCTGGCGGTGCTGATCCTGCTGCGCGCGGCCGGCCGTGCGCTGCCGCGCCGCGAGGTGCGACGGGTGCCGCTGCTGGGTTTCGTCGCCGGCCTGCTGGACGCCAGCGGTGGTGGCGGCTGGGGCCCGGTGGCGACCTCGACCCTGCTCGCCCACGGCGGCCAGGCCCGCACCACCATCGGCACGGTCAACGCCGCCGAGTTCCTGGTGACGCTGTCGATCTCGCTGACCTTTCTGCTGACCATGGGCGTGCAACACCTGGACATCGTGCTCGGCCTGCTGGTCGGCGGCATGCTCGCCGCGCCGCTGGCGGCGCTGCTGGTCAAGCGCGTGCGCGAGCGCTGGGTGCTGGTGGCGGTGGGCCTGCTGGTGCTGGGCATCAGCCTGTATCAGGTGGGCGGGGCGCTGTATCGGTGGTTGGGGTGAGGCCCGGGATTTGGGAGTCGGGATTGGGGATTCGCAAAGGCGGTCTCCGCGGCGCCTGAAGCCGTTGCGCTGGTGACCCGATCTGCGGTCAGGCCGCGTTCGCTTTTGCCGGGGCGGGCCGCGCGATGATCGCGGCCGGGATGCCGCCGCCGATGGCCGCGCGTCTCGCCACTCCCCTGCCCCCGCGAGACCGCCATGCGTGCCATCCCATTGCTCCTGGCCTTGTTGTGTCTGGCGCTGCCGGCGCCGCGCGCACGGGCCGACGACGCCTTCGCCCGGCTCGGGCGCGGGGTCAACATCCTCGGCTACGATCCGCTGTGGAACGACCCGGCGAAGGCGCGTTTCCGCTCGCCGCTGTACCGCACGATCCGCGACGGCGGCTTCCGCACGGTGCGGGTCAACCTGCAGGCATTCGCGCACATGGACGCGGACAACCGGCTCGACCCGACCTGGCTGAAGACGCTGGATACGGTGGTCGACCAGGCCACCGCCGCGGGCCTGAACGTGATCCTGGACGAACACGACTTCCACCCCTGCGCGGCCGACGCGGCGGTGTGCCGTACCAAGTTGCTGGCGTTCTGGAGCCAGGTCGCCCCGCGCTACCGCCATGCGCCGCCGTCGGTGCTGTTCGAGATCCTCAACGAGCCCAACGGCCAGATGACCAGCGCGGTGTGGAACGACCTGCTGCACGATGCGCTGCAGATCATCCGCCGCGACAACCCGACCCGCACGGTGGTGGTGGGCCCGGCCAGCAGCAATTCCTTCACCGCGCTCGACAGCCTGCGCCTGCCCGACGACGATGCGCACCTGCTGGTCACCGTGCACTACTACAACCCGTTCCGCTTCACCCACCAGGGCGCGCCGTGGGCCCCGGCGGACATCCGCGACCACACCGGCGTGAGCTGGGGCAGCGCAGCCGACCGGACCAAGCTCTACGGCGAGTTCGACCGCATCGCGGCCTGGGCCAAGGCGCATCACCGGCAGGTACTGCTGGGCGAGTTCGGTGCCTACGAACAGGCGCCGCCGGCCGATCGCCTGGCCTGGACGGTGGCGGTGGTCAACGCCGCCGAGAAACGCCATTTCGCCTGGGCGTATTGGGAGTTCGAGGGCAGCTTCGGCGCCTACGACATCGACCGCGGGCAATGGGTCGCGCCGCTGCACCATGCGCTGGTGGGCAGCGACAGCGCTTACCGCGGGGCTGCCGGCGGCTGACGCCGGCCTTCCCCGCCGCGGCGCGCCCTAGCGGGAACCGCCAGCGTCGCCGGCGCGGTCGCGGCAGCCCCAGTTGAGGATCGGCGTGCCGGACGGCAGCAGCCGGCGGAACACCGCCACCGCGCCGTGCTTGGGATTGACCACCACCGGCGCGGCCGCAGCCTGCAGCAGCGGCAGATCGGCGATGCTGTCGGAATAGGCCATGGCGATCTCGCCGTAGCCCAGTTCGCGCAGCATGCGCATCTTTTCCTCGTTGTGGCAGTGGCGCGTGGCGGTGACCGCGCCCAGGCGCGGGCCGATCAGGCTGCCGACCACCGGCACGTCCTGGTGCGCGACGAAGCCGAGGATGGCGCGCGCCAGTTCCGGCGGCGCGCCGGTGGCGACCACCACGCGATCGCCGGCGGCGCGGTGCCGGGCGAACACCTCCAGCGCCTGCGGCAGCAGCCGCTGGCGGATCTGCGCCTGATGCTGCAACACGTACTGGTCGATGATGCGGTTGAACTCGCGGGCGCGGCGCAGGCCGAAGCTGGCGATCCAGACGTAGCCGGAAATGCCGGTGCGCCGGGTCGGCAGCATCGCCACCAGCGGCCCCAGCAACGGGGTGGCCAGCACCGCGGCGGCCAGGCGCAGCGGATTGCGCTTGATCAGCCAGGCGAACAGGTGACTGCCGGAATCGCCGTCGTACAGGGTGTGGTCGAAATCGAACACCACCAGCGGCGCATCGGCGCGCGGCAGCGGATACGGGCTGGCGTCCTGCCCGCTCATGCCGCGAAGAACAGCTGGCGCAGCGCCTCGCCCGGTTCCTCGGCGCGCATGAACGCCTCGCCGACCAGGAACGCGTGCACGCCGGCGCCGCGCATCAGCGCCACGTCGTCCGGGCCGAGGATGCCGCTTTCGGTGACCAGCAGGCGATCGCGCGGCACCGCGCCCTGCATCGACAGGGTGGTCTGCAGCGACACCTCGAAGGTGCGCAGGTTGCGGTTGTTGATGCCGATCAGCGGCGCCGGCACCTGCAGCGCGCGTTCCAGTTCGTCGATGTCGTGCACTTCCACCAGCACGTCCATGCCCAGCTGCAGGGCAAGCGACGACAGCTCGGCCAGTTGCAGGTCGTCCAGCGCGGCCACGATCAGCAGGATGCAGTCGGCGCCGAGCGTGCGCGCCTCGTACACCTGGTACGGATCGATGGTGAAGTCCTTGCGCAGCACCGGCAGGGTGCAGGCGTCGCGCGCCTGCTGCAGATAGCGGTCGTGGCCCTGGAAGAAATCCTCGTCGGTCAGCACCGACAGGCAGGCGGCGCCGCCGAATTCGTAGCTGACCGCGATGTCGGCCGGGTGGAAGTCCGGGCGGATCACGCCCTTGGACGGGCTGGCCTTCTTGACCTCGGCGATCACCGCCGGGTCGCCGTTGGCGATCGCCGCCTGCAGCGCGCGGGCGAAGCCGCGGGTGGGCGGCATGGCCTCGGCGCGGGCGACCAACTCGGCCAGCGGCACGCGCGCGCTGCGCTCGGCGATCTCGTCGGCCTTGCGCGCGAGGATGGTGCGGAGAATGTCGCTGCTCATGCGGTGGGAATCCTGGGGGATGGCCGGATTATCGGCGATGCAGGGTGTCGGGGGTGAGAACCGGGATCGGGCGCTGGCGAAGGCGGTTCAGTCCAGCCCGGCCAGGCCACGGGTGCAGGCCACGTAGGCTTCCAGCTTCGCCCGCGCACGCCCATCGGCGATGGCCGCACGCGCCAGGGCGATGCCGGCACCGATGTCCTCGGCCAGGCCGGCCACGTACAGCGCCGCGCCGGCGTTGAAGGCGACGATGTCCAGCGCCGGGCCGGGCACGTTGTCGAGCACCGCGCGCAGCATCGCCATCGATTCGGCGGCGTCGGCGACCTTGAGGTTGCGGCTGGCCGACATGGCGATGCCGAAGTCCTCCGGGTGCACTTCGTACTCGCGGACCTGGCCGTCGCGCAGTTCGCCGACCAGGGTGCCGGCGCCCAGCGAGAGCTCGTCCATGTCGTCGCGGCCCCACACCACCAACGCGCGCTCGGCGCCCAGTTCCTGCAGCACGCGCGCCTGGATGCCGACCAGGTCGGGGTGGAACACGCCCATCAGGATGTTCGGCGCGCCGGCCGGGTTGGTCAGCGGGCCGAGGATGTTGAAGATGGTGCGCACGCCCATCTCGCGCCGCACCGGCGCCACCACCTTCATCGCCGGGTGGTGCACCGGGGCGTACATGAAGCCGATGCCGGTCGCCGCCAATGCCTGCGCCACCTGCTCGGGCTGCAGTTCGATCGCCGCGCCCAGCGCCTCCAGCGCATCGGCGCTGCCGGACTTGGAGGAGACGCTGCGGTTGCCGTGCTTGGCGACCTTGGCGCCGGCCGCCGCGGCCACGAACATCGCGCAGGTGGAAATGTTGAAGGTGTGCGAGCCGTCGCCGCCGGTACCGACGATGTCGACCATGTGGGTGCGGTCGACGACCGGCACGGTGCGCGAGAACTCGCGCATCACCACCGCCGCACCGGCGATCTCGCCGACCGTTTCCTTCTTGACCCGCAGCCCGGTGAGGATGGCCGCGGTCATCATCGGCGACACCTCCCCGCGCATGATCTGCCGCATCAGCCCCACCATCTCGTCGTGGAAGATCTCGCGGTGCTCGATGGTGCGTTGCAGGGCTTGTTGGGGCGTGATGGTCATGGGAGAGGAGCTGCTCGTAGCTGGGGAAGAAGTAGATCTTTTCGGGTTTCCCAGGGGCGCTTATCTTCTTCGCTCATGGGGTAAAGAGGGTGTCCAATGCCATATTCCGAAATGACTACCTTGACTTTATGATCTGGATAAAAATGCACTTGAATATCCCCGCCTTGGCTTGGATATTGGGGTAGATCAACAATTGCTTCTTGCGGCGATGGGGGCTGCGGGCCATTTTGCGTGGTGTCATAGGTCCATTGGATCTTGACCTTCATTCCCGGATGCCAACGCCTTGGAATGGACGCACAGCATGAAAATTTCCCGCCCCCTTCCTCGGGCGAAAGGTTGGGTCCACTTGCGCCGTCGACTGTAAATCTCTCGATGCCCCAATCGCTCATGTGATTGTAACCAGTCACAGATGCGGGCAAGCGATCATTGCCGCAACCACTTAATGAGATGCAGGCGACAAGCATGGACAATGAATTCCAGTACTGGATGCGCTTTTTTGTTTTTCTGTTTTGCATGTGATGCGCTCAGCGCGCCTGCGTCGGCCGCGACATGCGCAGGCGCCCTTGCGCCAGCACCTCGAAGTAGTCGGCCGGGCCGCCGGCGCGCAGCAGGGTGGCGACCGCGGCCGGGTCGTAGATGCCGTCCTGCAGGGCGTGCTCGGCGATGTGCACGCCGACCACCTCGCCCAGCACCAGCCAGGTCTGGATCGGCTCGCCGCGTGCGCTCTGCAGCGGCAGCAACTGGCTGAGCCGGCATTCGAAGCTGACCGGGCTGGCGGCCACCCGCGGCGCGCCGATCAGGCGCGAGGGCGCGGCGGCCAGGCCGGCCAGCGCGAACTCGTCCACCTCCGGCGCCACCGCGGCGGAACTGGCGTTCATCGCCTCGGCCAGCGGCCGCGTGGCCAGGTTCCAGGTGAACTCGCCCGTGGCCTCGATGTTGCGCACGCTGTCCTTCCAGCCGATGCTGGCGAAACCGACGATCGGCGGCACGTAGTTGAAGGCGTTGAAGAAGCTGTAGGGCGCCAGGTTGGCGACGCCGTCGGCGCCGCGCGAACCGATCCAGCCGATCGGCCGCGGCCCGACGATGGCGTTGAACGGATCGTGCGGCAAGCCGTGGCCGTTGGCCGGTTCGTAGAAATGGAAGGCGTCGGTGCGCTCGTGCATCGGCAGGGTCCGGCAGTGACGGGAAGCGGGCGACGCCCGCGCGGCGCGCTCAGCGCTCCAGGAAGTTCTTCAGCAGGGCGTGGCCATGCTCGGTGAGGATGGACTCGGGATGGAACTGCACGCCCTCGACCGGGAACTGGCGATGGCGCAGGCCCATGATCTCCTCCACCGTGCCGTCGTCGTGTTCGGTCCAGGCCGTCACTTCCAGGCAGTCGGGCAGCGTGGTCTTCTCCACCACCAGCGAGTGGTAGCGGGTGGCCTCGTAGCGGTCCGGCAGGCCGGCGAACACGCCGCGGCCTTCGTGGCGAATGCGCGAAGTCTTGCCGTGCATGATGGTGCCGGCACGCACCACCTGCCCGCCATAGACCTGGCCGATGCTCTGGTGACCCAGGCACACGCCCAGGATCGGCGTGCGCTGGCCCAGCCGCTCGATCAGTTGCAGCGACACGCCCGCCTCGTTCGGCGTGCACGGCCCCGGCGAGATGACGATGCGCTCGGGCGCCAGGCGCTCGATCTCGTCCACGCTGAGCGCATCGTTGCGCACCACCTTGACCTCGGCGCCGAGCGCCTGCAGGTACTGCACGAGGTTGTAGGTAAAGCTGTCGTAGTTATCCAGCATCAGCAGCATGGCGAAGGACTCATTGCGCGATCAGGAAGACCGCATAGACGTTTTCGGAAAGGGTGAGGGTGCCGGCTTCGAGGGATTCGGCGGCGGACGGCGGCATCGGGAGTGGCGTAGGTTGGGAGTTGCCGCTGAAGAGATCTTGGCGACGCGATTCCGATGGCCAATGGCCAGCCTGGATGCCATAGGCAAAGGCCGGCGCCACTTCCGAAATGGTGTAAAGGCCGCCCAGACGCACGCCGTAGGCGTTTGCCAGCGCTTGCGCCGACGCTCGGGTCTGTTCGGCAGCCTGGCGCTTGAGCTCTGCACGCAGCGCGACTTCGCCGCTATAGCGCGGTGCGATGCCGGACACTTGCAGTTCTTCGCTGGTCCTGAGCTTGCCTAGCAAACCACGCACATCGTCCAGCGTACCGAAATCAGCAGACAAGGTTCGCTGCACGCGGGTCCCGCTGAAGATTTGCTTGTCGTCTTCATAGCGCTGCTCTGGCTCGATCGACAGCGTCGTCGCCTGCACGCTGTCAGCGAGCGCGTGCTGTTGCTTGAATGCAAGCAGCACGTTTGCCGCATTGGCCTGCACACGTTTACGCGCCGCATCTGGATCGGCATCCACTGCGCTCAGCGTGATCTTGACCCCGAAGCGATCCGGCACCACCTCGCGCTGCGCCTCCCCCTTCACCAACAGATGCGGCTGCGACGGCAGGCTGTTGACCTGCGCGCTGGCGACGGCCGGCAAGGCCAGCACCGCGGCAACGGCCCAGGCGACAAGCGTACGAATGTTCATCTTCCTCTCCTTGGCGGAATGTCAGCCGGCCGCACGCGGCGTGCCGGAGTGGATCAGCGCGGCGAAATCCGCGATCAACGTGTCGACCGCATCGGCCTGCGTCGCCCACGACGTCACGAAGCGGATCACCCAGCGGCCGTCGCCCAACAGTTGCCAGCGCTCGAAGTCGTAGCGCTGTGCCAGGGTCTCGACCGCGGCGGCGGGCAGGATCACGAACAGCTGGTTGGTCGGCGAATCCGAGGCGAACTCCGCGCCGGCCGCAGCCAGTCCCTCGCGCAGCCGCGCGGCCATGCGGTTGGCGTGCGCGGCCAGTTCGTAGAACAGCCCGTCCTCGAGCAGCGCGGCGAACTGTGTGCCCAGCACCATGCCCTTGGCCAGCAGCGCGCCGCGCTGCTTGAGCAGGTAGCGGAAATCCGCTTTCAACACCGGGTTGAGGATCACCAGCGCCTCGCCGAGCAAGGCACCATTCTTGGTGCCGCCGATGTAGAACGCGTCGGTCAGCGCGGCGACGTCGGCCATGCGCAGATCGTTGCCCGCGGCGGTGAGCGCGCTGCCGATGCGCGCGCCGTCCAGGAACAGCAGCAGGCCATGCGCGTCGCAGAACGCGCGCAAGGCCTGCAGTTCGTGCTTGCGGTAGATCGTGCCGACCTCGGTGGTGTTGGACACGTAGACCAACCGCGGCTGCACCATGTGCTCGTTGCCGTGCTCGGCCAGCAACGGCGCGATCCGCTCCGGCGTGAGCCGGCCATCGGCCGCGTCCACGGTGAGCACCTTGTGGCCGGTGGCCTCGATCGCGCCGGTCTCGTGGGTGGCGATGTGGCCGCAGGCCGCGGCGATCACCGCCTGGTGCGGGCGCAGGAACGCGGCGATGGCGGTGAGGTTGGTCTGGGTGCCGCCGACCAGCAGGTGCACGTCGGCGTCGGCGCAGCCGATCTCGGCGCGGATCAGTTCGGCGGCGCGCGCGCTATGCCGGTCCAGGCCGTAGCCGGCATTCTGCTCGGCGCTGGCAGTGGCCAGGACGGCGAGCAGGCGCGGATGCGCGCCTTCGCTGTAGTCGTTGCGGAAGCCGATCCGCGGCGCGGCGGCGCTCACAGCCCCTTCGCCGCTTCGGCGACCGCGCGGAACAGCGCGCGACCCTTGTTCATCGTCTCGTCCCATTCGGTCTGCGGGTCGGAGTCGTAGACGATGCCGGCGCCGGCCTGCACGTGCAGGCGGCCGTGCTTGATCACGGCGGTGCGGATGGCGATGGCGGTGTCGGCGTCGCCGTGCCAGCCAAGGTAGCCGATGCTGCCTGCGTAGACGTTGCGCTTGATCGGCTCCAGCTCGCGGATGACTTCCAGCGCGCGGATCTTCGGCGCGCCGCTGACGGTGCCGGCGGGGAAGGTAGCGCGCAGCACGTCGGCATAGCTCAGGCCGGGCAGCAGGGTGCCGGTGACTTCGCTGACGATGTGCATGACGTGGCTGTAGCGCTCGATCACGAAGCGTTCGCCGACGGCGACGCTGCCGGCCTGCGAGACCCGGCCGGCATCGTTGCGGCCCAGGTCGATCAGCATCAGGTGCTCGGCGCGCTCCTTTGGATCGGCCAGCAGTTCCGCCTCCAGCGCCTGGTCCTCTTCCGGGGTCTTGCCGCGCGGGCGGGTACCGGCGATCGGACGCACGGTGACCTGGCCGTTCTCCAGCCGCACCAGGATCTCCGGCGAGGAACCGACCACCTGGGTGTCGCCGACGTCGAGGAAATACATGTACGGCGACGGATTCAGCGCGCGCAGCGCGCGGTACACGTCCACCGGGCGCGCGGTGAACGGCACGCTCAGGCGCTGGCTCAGCACCACCTGGAAGATGTCGCCGGCGCGGATGTAGTCCTTGGATTTCTCCACCGCGGCGATGAAGCCCTCGCGGGTGAAACCGGAGACGAAGTCGCTCTCGTCCAGCACGTCGCGCGCCAGCGGCGCGGGGTAACCGGCGCCGGGCTGGCGCAGCGTGGTGGTGAGCGTATCCAGGCGCGCCTGCGCGCGCTCCCAGGCGTCGGCTTCGGCCGGGTCGGCGTGCACGATCAGGTACAGGCGGCCCTTGAGGTTGTCGAAGACCGCCACTTCCTCGGACAGCATCAGCAGGATGTCAGGCGTGTCCAGTTCGTCGCGTGCCACCGCGCCGGCCAGGCGCGGCTCGATATAACCGATGCATTCGAAGCCGAACCAGCCGACCAGGCCGCCGGTGAAGCCGGGCACGCCCGCCAGCTTGGGCACCACATGCTGGGCGCGCAGCGCCTCGACCTCGGCGAAGGGATCGGCGACCTCGCGGCGCTCGATCAGTTCGCCATGGTCGCGCACCTCCAGGGTGTGCCCGCGGAAGGTGTACACGCGGCGCACCGGCAGGCCGATGATCGAGTAACGCCCGAAGCGTTCGCCACCTTCGACCGATTCGAACAGGTAGGTGTGCGGGGCGTCGGCGAGCTTGAGATAGACCGACAGAGGCGTGTCCAGGTCGGACAGCACTTCGCGGACGACGGGGATGCGGGTGTGACCTTCAGCGGCGTAGCGCTGGAACTGCTCGCGGGTAATCAAGACGGCTTTCCTTCCGGGACTCGGTGACAGGGCGGACGACGGCTGCAGGCCACCATCGCCACGCACGGCGAGCGGAAGTGAAGGAAAGCGGGGTCGTCAGGCTGGACACGGCGGCTACTTTACCGCAACTGCGGCGACTGGCAACGGTTGCAGGCGCGACCAATCGATCGCGGTGCGGAGGCGGTCGGCGAGGGCGTTGCGTCGGGACTGAAGTCCCTCCCACAGGAGGCGGCGCATGACTTCGGGCGCGCTGTTCGGCGCGCATCGCACCCATCCGTGATCCGTCGTGTTCGTCCTGCCACGGCGCGACCGAGCGCGGTATTGCGGAGATCGGTAAGGACAGCGCGTCGGGACTGAAGTCCCTCCCACATGGGCGCCGGCCTTCGGGCTGGCCCTCGACCTGCGATTAGCGCTCTGGCGCCTGCAGCAGCGGCGAGTCCGGCGGCAGATGCATGCGCAGGCGCCCGGGCACGCAGTCGATGCGGAAGTGGCGCGAGGTTTCCGGCTCGCCGTCCAGATTCAGGGTCAGCGGCTGCGCCGCTTCGATCCGCAGCCACGGCAGGCGCGCGCGCACCGCCACCCGCTCCAGCGCGGCCTGCTTGCCGGACGTGACCAGGGTGCCCAGGGTCGCGGCGACCTCGCCGGTCAGCTCCGGCACCAGGGTCAGGTCGAGCAGGCCGTCGTCGAGCAGCGCGTCCGGGCACAGCACCTGGCCACCGCCGGCCTGGCGGCCGTTGCCCAGGCCGAGCGCGATGAAATCGCCTTCCCAGGCAAAGTCCGGCCCTTCGAAGCGGGCCCGGATCGGATCGATCCGGCCCAGCCGGCTCATGCCAGTGACCAGGTAGGCCAGCCCACCGAGCATCTTTTTCAGGCCTTCGTCGGTCTCCACCGTGACCTGGGTGCCGAAGCCGCCGCTGGCGACGTTGGCGCACCAGTGCGGGCCGTGCTCGGCCTCGATGCGCAACAGGTCGATCGGCAGCGCCGGCGTGCGGGCGATCAGTTCCAGTGCCTCCAGCGGCGGCAGCGGGAGACCGGTCGCGGTGGCGAAATCGTTGGCCGTGCCCAGCGCCACCAGCCCCAGGGCCGGCAGCGCGTTGCCCGGTTCCTGGCGATGCGCCAGCGCCGTGGCGACCTCGCTGAGGGTGCCGTCGCCGCCGGCGGCGACGATGCACGCAGCACCGTCGGCCACCGCTTCGGCCACGTAGCGCTCGGCATCGCCCTGCTCCCAGGTCACCCGCACCTGCAGCGCCACGTCGCGCGCGCGCATGGCCATGACCGCCTCGCGCAATGCCTCGTCGCCGGCCGACTTGCCGTTGAGGATCAGACGCCAATGCGCTGCAGCCATGCGAACCATCCCGGGGTGAGGCGCCCAGGCTAACGGGCGCGGCATGCGCGATGCGTGAATCCAAGACGCGTGCGCTGTCATACGCACGTCACCGTGCGTCCGGAACATGGAAGGCCATAGCAAGGAAGACGGATGGAGGCAGGATCAGCCTCCGATTTCTCTCCCAGGGGCCGCACCGGCGACGGTGCGGTTCTTTTCTTTTGGCCGTCCGGCGCCGCTCAGCCAGCTGCGAGCTTGGCCAGCGCCTCGCCCTGCAGCCGGTACACGGTCCACTCGTCCTGCGCGCGGGCGCCGACCGCTTCGTAGAAGTCGATCGCCGGCTGGTTCCAGTCCAGCACCGACCATTCGAAGCGGCCGCAGCCCTCGGCCACCGCCTGCCGCGCCAGGTGCTGCAGCAACGCCTTGCCGGCGCCCACGCCGCGGTGCGCCGGGTCCACGTACAGGTCTTCCAGGTACAGGCCGTTGCGGCCGAGCCAGGTGGAGTAGTTGTAGAAGTACACCGCGTAGCCGATCGGCTGGCCGTCGGCCTCGCAGATCAGCGCCTGCGCGCGGGCATCGGCGCCGAACAGGCTGGCGCGCAGGCCGGCCTCGTCGGTCTGCACCGCGTCCTCGGCGCGCTCGTAGCGGGCCAGGTCGCGGATCAGGCGCAGGATCAGCGCCGCATCGTCGGCCACCGCCGGGCGGATGTGCAGCGCCGCCATCTCAGCGCCCCGCCACCGCGGCGCGCATCTGCGTGATCACCTCGGCGTAGTCCGGCGCATTGAAGATGGCCGAGCCGGCGACGAAGGTGTCGGCGCCGGCGGCGGCGATCGCGGCGATGTTGTCCGGCTTGACCCCGCCATCGATCTCCAGCCGGATCGGCTTGCCGCTGGCGTCGATGCGGGCGCGGATCGCGCGCAGCTTGTCCAGCGCCGAGGGAATGAAGGCCTGGCCGCCGAAACCCGGGTTGACCGACATCACCAGCACCAGGTCCAGGTCGTCCAGCACCCAGTCGAGTATGTCCACCGGGGTGGCCGGGTTGAGCACCAGGCCGGCCTTGCAACCGTGCGACTTGATCAGCTGGATGCTGCGGTGCACGTGGCGGCTGGCCTCGGGATGGAAGCTGATGATGCTGGCGCCAGCCTCGGCGAAATCCGGGATCAGCCGGTCCACCGGTTCCACCATCAGGTGCACGTCGATCGGCGCGGTGACGCCGTGCTTGCGCAGCGCCTGGCAGACCATCGGGCCGATGGTGAGGTTCGGCACGTAATGGTTGTCCATCACGTCGAAGTGGATCCAGTCGGCGCCGGCGCGCAGCACGGCATCCACTTCCTCGCCGAGGCGGGCGAAATCGGCGGACAGGATGGACGGGGAGATGATGCAGTCGGACATGGCGGGATCTCAGCGCTTGCGCAGGGTGCGGATACGGTCGTAGGCGGTGTTGAGCTGGCTGGCCTTCTTCTCGGCGCGGGCACGTAACTCGGGGCTGGCGCTGGCGACCTTGTCGGGGTGGTACTGGGACATCAGCCGGCGGTAGGCCAGTTCGATCTCGGCGTCGGTGGCGTCGCGGGTCAGGCCCAGCTCGCGGTAGGGATCCTCGCGCTGGGACAGCTTGAACCAGTCGGCGTCGAAGGCGTGCCCGATCAGCAGCCCGATCAACGCGCCCAGCACCGGCGTGGGCCGCAGCAGCAGGGCCCCGGCGATGGCGCCGAGCAGTTTTCCGTACCAGGGCATGGGGCAAGGGCGGGCGCGGCGTCAGGGCCGGCCATTTTACGGCACAGCGGGGCATTCCGGCCGTACACTACGCGGCCCGCCGTCCGCCGCGGGCCCGCCGGGTCCCGGGACGGTCGCCATTGCGAAGTCCGTAGGAGTGCCTGTGTCCACCACGCTGTTGCAATCCGATCTGCCCGGCCTGCCCTTGCGCCACCGCGGCAAAGTCCGCGACGTGTTCGATATTCCCCGCGAGCGCCTGCCGGCCGACGCGCCGCCCGGCGACTACCTGCTGATGGTCGCCACCGACCGCCTCTCCGCCTTCGACGTGGTGCTGCCCGACCCGATCCCGGGCAAGGGCGAGATGCTGTGCCAGGTCTCCAACTTCTGGTTCAAGAAGACCGAGCACCTGATGCCCAACCACCTCACCGGCATCGACGTGGCCGCGGTGCTGCCCGAGGGCGTGGACAAGGCCCTGTACGCCAAGCGCGCGGTGGTGACCCGCAAGCTCAAGCCGGTACCGGTGGAGGCCATCGCCCGCGGCTACCTGATCGGCAGCGGCTGGAAGGACTACCAGCGCACCGGCAAGGTCAGCGGCATCGAACTGCCCGACGGCCTGCGCCAGGCCGAGAAGCTGGCCGAACCGATCTTCACCCCGTCGACCAAGGCCGCGGTGGGCGATCACGACGAGAACATCGACTTCGACGCCATGGTCAAGACCGTGGGCGCCGAACTGGCCGAGCGCGTGCGCGACGCCACCCTGCGCATCTACCGCTTCGCCGCCGACTTCGCCGCCGAGCGCGGCATCCTGCTCGCCGACACCAAGTTCGAGTTCGGCACCGACGCCGACGGCCGCCTGTACATCATGGACGAGATGCTGACCCCGGACTCCTCTCGCTACTGGCCGGCCGACCAGTACGAAGTCGGGACCAGCCCGCCGAGCTACGACAAGCAGTTCGTGCGCGACTACCTGGAGACGCTGGACTGGGGCAAGACCGCGCCCGGTCCGCGCCTGCCGCAGGAGGTGATCGACCGCACCCGCGCCAAGTACGCCGAAGCGCTGCAGCGGCTGGCGGGGATTTCGGTCGACTGAGTGCGGGGCCGCGCGCCGGATGCCCGGCGCGTCACGGGTGGTCGCGGACGGCGGCCACCTTGCGGGCACCGACCGCCATGCCCGCTGATTCACGACCCGGAGCATCCTGTCCGGCTAGACTCCGGCACCCGCGCGAGCGCTCGTGCGTGCGACCCGATCAGGAGGATCCGTTGGCTAGTTCGCCCCCGCTTTTTGCAGCCCTCACGCTTGTCATGGCGCTGGCTGCCTGCAGCCCTAGGCAGACCGATGCGTCGACAACCGCAAGTCCCGCCGCTGACGCATCCGCTCGCACTGCATCTTCGGACAAGGCCGCCCCCGTTCGCGCGTCCACCGCATCGCAGACGGCCCATCAGGATGACGGCGTTGCAGCACTGGCCGAGTCCTTGCACCTTCGTTGTGAGAATGCGGCCAAGGGCAACGGCTGCGTGGCGGGCAACATGGACGCTGGCGATTTCTACGACGTCGACGTGTCTCCAGACTGTGGCGCAGACGGAAACTTCGCAGGCGTGGCCGAACGCGACGCGACACTTCTGGATGCCCTACCCGTCACCGGCAGCAAGGTGCAGGTCACCGCCAAGCTTTCGGATGGACAGTTCGTCTGCATTCTGGCGACCGCGCATGCGGGTCAACAGGCAGCCTACTACTACGTGGTCGCCGTCCCTCCCGCCAGCGTCGGCGCATGCAACGGCAAGCCCATTTGCAATCAGTATGGCGAGCGCCCAATCGACTTCGTGACACAGCGCAAACAGGGCAAACACTGCACCATTGCAGGCAATGCGCGTCCTGAAGGCGATTGTGCGCAAGGATGGATCGAACCGCGGAAGCTGGATGTGTTCTCGAATGGACTGTGATCCTTTCGCCACGCTGCTTACAGCCCTGACGTTCGCTGCCGGTAGATCCCCGACAATGTCCCGGTTCGGCTTCACGACATGATGATCCTGGTGAACTAAACTCACCCGCCCGAAGGGCGATTGCCCGCCCGACCCGATCAGGAGGATCCGTTGGCTATTGCACGCCCCATTCTGACGTCCCTGGCATTGGCCGCGGCCCTGGTCGCGTGCAAGGCGCAACCGGCTGGCTCCACGGTGGCCGCGGCGACGGCCGCGCCCGCGCAGGCCGCACCTGCCGCAGCCGCCCCGCGTTGCCAGGACGCCGATTTCGATGCCTTCCTCAAGCGCTTCAGCGCCGACATCGCGGTCCAGGAGAAGGCGACCGCCAACCCGTTGACGATGATCCACATCGACCCGGACGCGCAGCCGGAACCGGCGCCGGTGACCCGCAACGCGCCCCTGGCCGAGGTCGAATGGCCGGTGATCCCGAACCTGGAGGCAGCCCGCAAGGGCGGGCGCGAGGTCGTGGTGACGCAGAACGCCGAGGGCCGGCAGGTCCTGGTGCGAACGCCCGATACCAGCGACCAGCAGGTCTACCAGTTCGCGCAGAAGCCGTGCTGGACGCTGGTGAAGGTCGACGATCAGGCGTTGTAGTCGCGGCCCCAGGAGACCCGCATGGATGCTTCTTCGCCAGCGCAGCGCCGTCCCACCTATCGCGCCACAAACGTCCGCCGTCTATCCAACACTCGCGCCCAGAAACTGCGGAGCAGTACGTATATGCCCGCCTCACTGGGTGGAAATTGAACCTAAAAGAGGAATTCGCGTGCATTTCCTGAAGTTCTCTTCGCCTCTCCTCGCCCTGGCATTGGTAGCCTGCGGAGGTGCGCCCGCTGACGGCAAGTCTGCCGACATGCGAGACACCTCGCAGCAGTCTCCCTCCCCTAGTCAGCAAAACCAGGGGCAGAACGCCACCGCCAACCAGCAAGGGAGTGCTCCTGTGCAAAATGTCGCATCCTTCGTTCCTGCTGGCATGGAGGCCGTGGACACGCTCCGGGGCGACCTCACCGGCACCGGTCGGTCAGATGCATTACTGGTCGTTTCCCCCCCATCGTCCGCTGGCGAGAAGTTGGGTCAGGGCGCACCAAGAACGGTGATCCTGCTGACCCAGAATGAACGTGGAGAGCTGCACAAGGCCGCGGAGAATGCGCATATCGTCCCATGCGCGAACTGCGGCGGCATGGCCGGCGATCCTTACGCGTTTTCGCGGATCGAGAAAGGGCAATTCACCATCTCCATCTCGGGCGGCTCGCGCGAGCGCTGGGCTGACGACTTCACTTTCCGCTATGCGCCTGACAGCAAAACCTGGCTGCTGGACAAGGTGGTACGCGAACTCACCGATACGCAATCAGAACAACATAAGCAATTGGAACTGACGGCCAAAGATTTCGGGCAGGTGGCATTCGCGGATTTCGACCCCGCCAAGCTACCCAAGGTCGCCCCACTGGAAGAGGGCGCACCAGACAAGAATTAAAGGGAAGTAATGGTTTCCGCGGACATGGATGGTCCGTCCATCACGTTGCTGAGAAATGAGGAGCTACACCATGGCAACAGACAGAGAGAACCAGATGCTCCGCGCCGCCTACGCGGCCGGCATCACACAGCCCAGGGAACTGGCGAATTTCATGGCGCAGGTCGGCCATGAGTCCGGCGGACTTTCCAGGCTCGAGGAAAGCTTCAATTACACCAAGGGAATCGGACAGATCACGGCCAATGTGCGTTCTGCGTTGCGCGAAGGGCCGGAGGCGCTCGAAAGCGCGCGCGTCGAGGCGCTCAGGGGACGACCCGAACGGCTCGGCGAACTCATGTACGGCAATCGACGGGATCTCGGCAACGATCAGCCGGGAGACGGCTATCTGTATCACGGCCGTGGCTACATGCAATTGACCGGCAAGGCGCAGTACCGCGCGGCTGGCGAGGCGTTGGGGCTGGATCTGGTCAATCGGCCAGAACTGGCATCTCAGCCCGAGAACGCCTCGCGCATCGCCACTTGGTACTGGCAGCAGAAAGTTCCCGAGGAACAGCGCAACAGCGTCCAAAACGCGGGTGCCACCATCAACGGCGCCAACCCACCGAACGGCCTGGCGGATCGCGAGAGGCGTTTCGAACACTGGCAACGAACGCTGACACCCGAGTTGATGCAGAACCTGGCAGCGGGACGGCTGGGTGAGCCCGTGGCTGCACCCACGCAGGGCCATCGTCCGGCGACCGCCAACGCAGGGGCGTCTCACAGCAACTTCCAGCAGACCATGGAACGTATGCTGCCGAGCCAGGGCAAGGTCGATCCGCACATCACCGGGCACTACGGCGAACAGCGCGCCCGCGGCCCGCACGGCGGCACCGACTTCAACTACGAAGGCGGCCAGACCGGCATCAACCGGCAGCACCCGACGGTGCACGCACCGATCTCCGGCACGGTGACCTTCTCCGGCGGCCAGTACGGCACGGTGAAGATCCGCGACGCGCAGGGCAACTCGCACGAAATCCTGCATCTGGATTCACGCTCGGTGAAAGAAGGCGATACCGTGCGTGCCGGCGATCCGATCGGCACCATGGGCGGACGCGGCCCGAATGGGGCGAGCCAGTATGCCCAGCACGTGCATTACCAGATGCACGATGCGAACGGGAAGGCCGTCAGCCCGGAGACGTGGTGGAACCGCGGCCAGCAGGTCGACGCGTCTGCGCGCGATCAGGCCCAGCGCGGCAACGGCACGCTGCGTCAGGGCGACCACGGCTCGGAAGTGCGCGAGTTACAGCAGCACCTCAATCGCCTCGGCATCCGCGACGCGCAGGGCCGTCCGCTGGCCGAGGACGGGCGCTTCGGCGACAACACCCATGAGGCGGTCACCGCCCTGCAGAAACAACGCGGCCTCACCCAGGACGGCATCGTCGGCCGCGACACCCGGGCCGGGCTGGCGGCCGCCGAGCAGGCCCAGAAAGGCCCGCAGCTCGGCGAGCCGGGACATCCGGATACGCCGCTGTACGACAAGATGCGCACGGAGGCCGATCGTGCCGCCAAGCAGGCCGATCCGCAACACGCCAAGCTGTCGAACGAAGCCGTGGCCAACCTGACCCTGCAGGCCAAGCAGGCCGGGATCGACCACCCGGACAAGCTGAAGGAAGTCAGCATGCGTGGTGAAACGGCCTTCGTCGCCGGGACCACGCCGGGCTTCCGTGCGGTGGTGGATCTGCAGCAGCAAGCACCGCCGCTGGAGCAGACCAGCGCACAACTGGCTCGCCAGTCCGCGCAGCAGCAGGAGTCGGTGCAGCGGGAGCAGCAGCAGGAGACGAACAAGAGCATGGCGCGCGCCTGAGTCGCCAAGCCGTGGCGGGGCGATCGTGCCGACAGCGCGATCGCCCCCGACCGGCGATGCCACCGCGTGCCTGCGCTGACCGGTCGTGCGGCGTCCGACGCATCTCAGACGCCGTTCGTCGAAACGAAGCAAGCACCTCTCATCCCTCTGCATCCGGCACGATCGAACCGGATGCACGTTGCCTTGTGGGAGCGACGGGATGTTCCCGGCAAAGCCCGTCGCGGCTGAAGCCGCTCCCACAGGACATTTCCCAACGTTCCTGGAGGCTCCGAAAGGTCGCTCCGCTGGGGACGGCCTCATCTGCGCTGCGCTGGGCGAGGACATGGACGGTGTCGGGCGCGACCAGCAAGCGGGCAAGGCGCCGTGCTGCGGGCAATCGCTGCCCCGCGTCGCCGGATCCACGGCGCGGTGTCTCCGCATCGCGCCGGCGATGGCGCTATGCTGGAGCGGTTCCTGGGAGGGAAGATGGATACCACCGCCTACGCGCGCCCGATCGACCGCTATTTCGCCAGCTATTCCGACGATCACCGCAATGCCGCCAACCAGCGCATCCACGTGGTCGCGGTGCCGGCGATCCTGTGGTCGGTAGTGGCCCTGCTGTGGTGCATCCCGGTCGGCGGCACCTGGTTCCAGAGCGGGCTGTGGGCGGCGCTGGGCATGTTCGCGGCGTGGATGTACTACAACCGCCTGTCGCGCCCGCTGGGCTACGGCATGCTGGCGGCGTTCTTCTTCTGCGGCTGCCTGTGCCGGCTGCTGGAAGCGCACCTGGGCCTGCACGGGCTGCTATGGCTGGCGATCGGCGTGTTCGTGGTGGCCTGGATCGCGCAGTTCATCGGACATGCGCTGGAAGGCCACCGCCCCAGCTTTCTCACCGATCTGACCTATCTGCTGATCGGCCCGGCCTGGGTGCTGGCCAAGCTGTACCGGCGCATGCACTGGCGCTACTGAGCGCGGCCAGCAACACCACCGCGCATCGCCAGGCGGACGCAGGCGCTGCCGGGATTCCTCCACCCGCCGCGCCTACGCGCAGCCCGCATCGCGCCAGCGAGGACGCGACGCCGTGTCAGCCCTACTGCGCCGTGTCCCCGGCCTCCAGGCCCAACATCGCCGCATCCGGGGCGAAGGCGCGCGGCGCGTAACCAAAATCCTGCTGCGCCGGTTGCAGGTCGAATGCCAGGTCCTCGCGCATGCGCTGCAGCGCGGCGCGGTTCATGCCCTGCAGGCGGCCACAGGCGTGGGCCAGCGTCAGCGCCAACGCGAACGCCGCATGTGGCAGCGATAGCAGCCGCGCCGGCGGCCGCAGCGCGGCCAGCACCCGCCGCACCATCTCACGGTAGCTGAGCGTCTCGCCGCCACCGAGGGCGTAGCTGCGCCCGTGCGTGGCCGGGTGCGCCAGCACCGCCAGCGCCGCGTCGGCCAGGTCCTGCACGTGCACCGGCTGGCGCAGGCCGCTGGCGCTGCGCGGCAGCACGAACCAGCCGGTGCGCCGCGCCAGTGCCGCGATCGCGCTGAGGGTGCGGTCGCGGCCGGCGCCGTAGACCAGGGTCGGCCGCAACACCGTCGCCGCCGCGCCGCGTTCGGCGGCCACCGCGAACACGATGGCTTCGGCCTCGCGCAGGCGCCGGGCGACGTCGCGTTCGGCGGCGTCCAGCGAGTCGCGCTTGACCTCCAGGCTGGTGGAGCCGAAGGCGACCACGCGCGAAGCGGCGACGGGCGCACGCCGATACCAGTCGGCGAAAGCGTCCAGCGGCCCGCAACTGAACACCACCTCCGCTGCCACCGGTGGCGCCTGCAGCGCACTGAGTTCGCCGGCATGCCAGTGCAGGCCGGGGTGCGCCGCGCGCGCCTGCCGGGAGTAGGCGTGCACCTCCCACCCGTCGGCCAGCAGGCGGTGCAGCAGGCGCTCGCCGATCTGGCCGCTGCCGCCGAACACCAGTGCGATGCGCGGTGGCGCGACGGTCGTCGGAGAAGCGGGGGCAGCGGCGAGCGAATCGGTCATCGGCACAGGATAGTGCGTGCGTCGCCGTTTGCGGCTGGAATCACGCGGTATCCGCACGCTGCACGGCATGCGACGGCCGGTGGAGGCGGACAAGGCGACACGTGGCACGGACACACGCAGCCGGCAACGATCGCCAAGCGCACCGACGACCTGGCACGGGCCGCACGCACCAGCACCCGGATGGAGAGCGACGCGCGACGCGCTGCAGAACGCGCTCACCCACGGCGATGCTTGCGCCGCACGCAAAGCGCACGCCGCATGGCGCGCATGGCGTGTGGCGCATCGCGCAGCGCCAGCGTTCGATCACTCCCCTCCCCGCCCGCGCTCGCAAGCGCATCACCTGCGCACCGCTACGCTGTCGGCATGACCGTGCACGCCTTCCGTTCCCGCGCCGGCCACCGCCGTGACGCGCCTGTTACACTCGGGCTCCTGCTCGCGAATCTCGTATTCCCTGCATGATCCCAGCCCTCGACCTCCTGCTGGCCTTGCCGTTTCTGATGGCGGCGGCCGTCGTCGCCCTGCGCCACCGCTCGCGCGCCACCCTGGCCTGGGCCGCGGCGCTGGCGCCGTTGGCGGGCCTGGCGGTGCTCGGCGCGCTGACGCCCACCGTGCTCGACGGCGGCATCGTCCGCGCCGACCACGCCTGGCTGCCGCAGATCGGCCTGCAGTTCTCGCTGCGCCTGGACGGCCTGGCCTGGATGTTCGCCGGCCTGGTGCTGGCGATCGGCGCGCTGGTGGTGATGTACGCGCACTACTACCTGAGTGCACGCGAGAACGCGGCGCGCTTCTATGCCTGCCTGCTGCTGTTCATGGGCGCGATGCTGGGCATGGTGATCGCCGGCAACCTGTTGCTGCTGATGGTGTTCTGGGAGCTGACCAGCATCAGTTCGTTCCTGCTGATCGGCTTCTGGTCGCACCGCCAGGACGCGCGCGACGGCGCGCGCATGGCCCTGGTGATCACCGGCGGCGGTGGCCTGGCGCTGCTCGGCGGCGTGCTGCTGCTGGGGCGCATCGTCGGCAGCTACCAGCTCGACGCGGTGCTCGCCGCCGGTGACGTGATCCGCGCCAGCCCACTGTATCCCTGGGCGCTGGGGCTGATCCTGCTCGGCATCTTCACCAAGAGCGCGCAGTTCCCGTTCCATTTCTGGCTGCCGCACGCGATGGCCGCGCCCACCCCGGTGTCGGCGTACCTGCACTCGGCGACGATGGTGAAGGCCGGCGTGTTCCTGCTGGCGCGGCTGCATCCGGCGCTGGCCGGCAGCGACCTGTTCTTCTACACGGTCAGCGGCATCGGCGCGATCACCCTGCTCACCGGCGCCTGGTTCGCGATCTTCCAGCACGACCTCAAGGGCCTGCTGGCGTATTCGACGATCTCGCACCTGGGCCTGATCACCATGCTGTTCGGGCTGTCCACGCCGATGGCGGTGGTGGCCGGCGTGTTCCACATCCTCAACCATGCGGTGTTCAAGGCCTCGCTGTTCATGGCCGCCGGCATCATCGACCACGAAACCCATACCCGCGACATGCGCCGGCTCGGCAACCTGCGCCGCTGGATGCCGATCACCAGCGCGCTGGCGATCACCGCCTCGCTGTCGATGGCCGGCATCCCCCTGCTCAACGGCTTCCTGTCCAAGGAAATGTTCTTCGCCGAGGCGCTGGGTGCCGACGGCCCGGCGGCGATGCGCGTGTTCACCGCGACCTCGGCACTGTTGGCCGGCGTGTTCGGCGTGGCCTACAGCCTGCGCTTCGTCTACGAGACGTTCTTCGGTAAGGGCCCGCGCGATCTGCAGACGATGCCGCACGAGCCGCCGCGCTGGATGAAGATTCCGGTGGAGATCCTGGTGCTGGTGTGCGTGGCGGTCGGCATCGTGCCGGCGCTGACCGTGGCGCCGGTGCTGCGCGCCGCTGCCGGCGCGATCCTCGGCAATGCCCTGCCCGACTACAGCCTGGCGGTGTGGCACGGCTGGAACGCGCCGCTGGCGATGAGCATCGCCGGCGTGGTCGGCGGCGTGGCGCTGTATTTCGGGCTGCGCCGGCTGACCGCGCTGTACACCGAGGTGCGCCGCTCGCTGGGCAAGCGCGTGTTCCACTGGCACGTGCAGACCCTGTTCGGCGTGGCCGCACGCTTCACCCGCCTGCTCGCCAACGGCCGCCTGCAACGCAGCCTGCGCTGGCTGGTGCTGGCCGCGGTGGTCGTCGTGGCCGCGCCGCTGCTGCGGGCGCCGCCGCTGTGGCAGCAGTGGCCGGCGCCGCAGGGCATGCCGTTGCTGGGCTGGGGCCTGTGGCTGCTGATCCTCAGTTGCGCGCTGTCCACGCTGTTCCTGTACCGGCAGCGGCTGCTGGCGGTGCTGGTGCTGGGCGGCAGCGGCCTGGGCGTGAGCCTGGTGTTCGTGTTCCTGTCGGCGCCGGACCTGGCGCTGACCCAGTTGCTGGTGGAGATGGTGACCCTGGTGCTGATGCTGCTGGGCATGAACTACCTGCCCAAGGCCTCGCCGCCGGAACCGAGGCGCTGGCGCCGCTGGCGCGATGCGGCCCTGGCGATCGTCGCCGGCGGCGGCATGGCGCTGCTGGCGTATTCGGTGATGACCCGGCCGGCGACGACGATGGCCGGCGAGCTGCTGCAGCGCGCGCTGCCCGAAGCCTACGGCCGCAACGTGGTCAACGTGATCCTGGTGGACTTCCGCGGCTTCGATACCTTCGGCGAGATCACCGTGTTCGGCATCGCCGCGCTGGTGGTGCATGCGCTGCTGCGGCGCGCGCGGATGGCGCCGGAAAAGGTGATGCCCGGGCCGCCGATCAAGCTGCCGGTGCCGGCCGACCTGGCGCAGCTGATGTTCCCGCTGACCCTGACCGTGTCGATCTTCCTGTTCCTGCGCGGCCACAACGCGCCCGGCGGCGGCTTCATCGCCGGACTGGTGCTGGCGGTGCCGCTGCTGATGCAGTACGTGATCCAGGGCGCGGCCTCGGTGGAGTCGCGCTTCGGCTTCGACTACATCCGCTGCATCGGCCTGGGTCTGCTGCTGGCCACGCTCGGCGGCATGGCCTCGATGCTGTTCGGGGTGCCGTTCCTCACCAGCGGCCATCTGGACCTGCAGTTGCCGCTGATCGGCACGGTCCCGCTGGCCAGCGCGCTGGTCTTCGATACCGGCGTGTATCTGGTGGTGTTCGGCGGCACCATGCTGACCTTGTCGATGATGGGCACGATCAAGCCCTCGCGTACCCGCGACTCGCAGCGCGGGCAGATCGATCCGACGCGGCGTTCGCCCATCACCGGGGAGATGCACTGATGGAATTGGCACTGGCGAGCGCGATCGGGGTGCTGACCGCGGTGGGCGTGTACCTGTTGCTGCGCGCGCGCAGCTTCGACGTGATCCTGGGCATGACCGTGCTGTCCTACGCCACCAACCTGCTGATCTTCGCCGGCGGCCGGCTGGTGCAGGGCAAGGCGCCGGTGCTGCGCGACGGCATCGCCCCGACCCTGGCCGAGCACGCCGATCCGCTGCCGCAGGCGCTGGTGCTGACCGCGATCGTGATCGCCTTCGCGATGACCGCGGTGAGCATCGTGCTGGCGATGCGCAGCCGCGGCGACAACCACAGCGACCACGTCGATGCGCGCCCGGACCCCGACCCCGCCGACGGGGAGGCGCCATGACCCATCTGCTGATCCTGCCGATCCTGATCCCCTTGCTCGGCGCGGCGCTGTCGCTGTTCGCCGAGCACCGCCGCTACGGCCGCAAGGTGCGCCGCGCGGTGGCGTGGACCGCGATGACGGCGCTGGCCGCGGCGGTGCTGGCGCTGTGCGTGCAGGTGAGCGACGGCCAGGTCCACGCCTACCTGCTCGGCGACTGGCCCTCGCGGCTGGGCATCGTGCTGATGGCCGACCGCCTGTCGGCATGGATGCTGGCGACCACCACCCTGCTCGCCGGCGCCTGCCTGCTGCACGCCTGCGCCGGCTGGGACCGGCGCGCGCCGCATTTCCATGCGCTGTTCCAGTTCCAGCTGGTCGGCCTCAACGGCGCGTTCCTGACCGGCGACGTGTTCAACCTGTTCGTGTTCTTCGAGGTGATGCTGATCGCCTCCTACGGCCTGTTGCTCAGCGGCGGGCGCGGCCTGCGCCTGCGCGTGGGCTTCCACTACGTGGTGTTCAACGTCACCTCCTCCACCGTGTTCCTGATCGCGCTGGGCCTGCTGTACGCGCTGCTCGGTTCGTTGAACATGGCCGAGCTGTCGCAGCGCGTGGCGCAGGCGCCGCCGCAGAACGTGGCGCTGATCAAGGCCGCGTTCGGCCTGTTGCTGCTGGTGTTCTGCGCCAAGGCCGCGCTGCTGCCGCTGTACCTGTGGCTGCCGGAAACCTATGCGCGCGCGCCGGCGGCGGTGGCGGCGCTGTTCGTGATCATGACCAAGGTCGGCCTGTACGCGGTGCTGCGGGTGAGCACGCTGATCCTCGGCAGCCAGGCGCAGGCGCTGGACGGTTACGGCCGCGACTGGCTGCTGTGGCTGGGCCTGGCGACGCTGCTGCTGGCCGCGCTGGGGGTGCTGGCGGCGGTGCGCCTGCGGGTGCTGATCGGCTACCTGGTGATCGTGTCGGCGGCGACGCTGTTCGTGGCCTTCGCGCTGGACTCAGCCGGCACGCTCGGCGCCGGGCTGTATTACCTGGCGCACAGCAGCTTCGTCGCCGCGGCGCTGTTCATGATCGCCGACCTGATCCGGCGTCGCCGCGGCGGCGCCAGCGACCGCAAGGAGATCATCGCGCCGCTGCCGGGCAAGACCGTGCCCGGCGTGCTGTTCCTGATCGCGGCGATCTCGGTGGCCGGGCTGCCGCCGCTGTCCGGCTTCCTGGCCAAGGTGGCGATCCTGAGCGCGACGCCGGGCGGGCTGACCGCGCCGGTGTGGGCCGCGGTGCTGCTCAGCAGCCTGATGGTGATCATGGGCCTGACCCCTGGCGGCGTGCGCCTGTTCTGGCGCGTGCCCGGCGACCAGGACACGGCCGAGGACGGCACCGTGGAATTGCCGCGCCCGGCGCCGCGCAAGGCGCCGGCACGGCCGCTGGAAACCGCCGCCACCGTGCTGCTGCTCGGCTACGGCGTGGCGATGACCGTGGCGGCCGGGCCGCTGCTGCGCTACAGCGAGGCCGCCGCCGCACAACTGCTGCACCCGGCCGACTACACCACCCAGCTGCGCGGCACCGCGCCGATCCTGCGGGAGCCCTGACATGTCCGCCCGTCCCTGGTCGCGCCGCCTGTTCCCGTCCTGGCCGCTGAGCCTGACGGTCACCGCGTTCTGGCTGCTGATGAGCGACAGCTTCAGTCTCGGCCAGGTGCTGCTGGGCGCGGTGCTGGGCGTGGCGGTGCCGTTGTTCGCCGCGCGCCTGGACCGCGAGTTCGCGCGCATCGGCTCGCTGCGCCCGGTGCCGAAGATGCTGTGCGTGGCGGCCTGGGACATCGTGCGCTCCAACGTGGTGGTGGCGCTGCAGGTGCTCGGTCCGGAGAAACGCATCCACCCCGGCTTCATCTGGGTACCGCTGGACATCGCCAACATCCACGGCATCGCCGCCCTGACCAGCATGATCACCCTGACCCCGGGCACGGTGTCGGCGGCGCTGTCGGACGACCGCAAGTACCTGCTGGTGCACGTGCTGCACCTGGACGATGCCGAGACCGTGATCCGGCAGATCAAGACGCGCTACGAAGCGCCGCTGATGGAGATCTTCCCATGACCAGCCACATGTTCATCGAGACCACGATCGTCGTGTGCATGCACGTGGTGGCGCTGGCGATGCTGCTGGCGCTGTGGCGGCTGCTGCGCGGGCCGACCGTGCCCGACCGCATCCTGGCGCTGGACACGCTGTCGGTGACCGCGATCGCCGAATTGATGCTGTTCGGCATGTACCTGGATTCGCCGGTGTATTTCGAGGCGGCGCTGATCATCGCCATGCTCGGCTTCGGCAGCACCGTGGTGCTGAGCAAGTTCGTGCTGCGCCGGGACATCGTCGAATGATCGGCGTGCTGCAGGTCGGGCTGTCGCTGCTGCTGATCGTCGGCTGCTTCTTCATCCTGGTCGGCGCGCTGGGGCTGGTGAAGCTGTCGGACTTCTTCAAGCGCCTGCACGCACCGACCAAGGCCAGCACCCTGGGCGTGGGCTGCGTGCTGCTGGCCTCGGTCGGCTACCACCTGTTCCTGGGCCAGGACCCGCAGCCGCGCGAGTTGCTGATCACCGCGTTCCTGTTCATCACCGCGCCGATCAGCGCGCACATGATGGCCAAGGCGGCGCTGTCGCTGATGCTGGAACAGCGCCCGCAGGTGCCGGGCAGCGACCACGCCGAGCAGGAAGGGCTGCCGCCGCCGGAGCAGCCGGAGGAGCGCTGAGCGCGCGGGTCTGCGCAGGAGCGGCTTTTCCGATTCCCGATTCCCGATTCCCCACTCTCGGCACTCACGCCAGCAACGCCAGCTCCAGTCCCACCCACGCCAGGAACGCCACCAGCAGCACCGCGCCCTCGCCGCGACTCAACCGCATGTCGCCGCGCAGCATCGGGTACAGCACCGCCGCCAGCGCGATCGCTGCCGGCAGTTCCAGACGCACGAACGAGGCCGGCAACGGCAGCGGCCGCAGCGCCGCCATGCCGCCGATCACCACCAGCAGGTTGAACAGGCTCGAGCCCAGCACATGGCCGACCACCATGTCGCCCTGGCCCCGGCGCGCGGCGGCCACCGCGGCGGCGGCTTCCGGCAGCGCGGTGCCGATCGCCACCGGCAGCAGGCCGACCAGCAGCGGCGACAGGCCCCAGGCCGCACCCAGCCGCGGCGCTTGTTCCACCACCAGGTTGGCGCCAGCGTTCAACAGCACGAGGGCGATCAGCAGGCGCAGCAGATTCAGCACCAGCCCGGTGCGGGTCACCGCGTAGCCGGACACGCCAAGCTGGCGCGCGGCCGGTTCATGCCGCGCGCGCAGCAGCAGGAAGGCGACCACGCCGACGAAAGCCAGCAGCAGCGCGACGCCCTCAGCGCGCGAGATCGCGCCATCCAGACCGAAGCCGATCAGCGCCAGCGTCGCCAGGGTCAGCAGCACCAGCAGTGGCGGCAGCAGGCGCGTGCGCAGCAGCAGCGGCGCCGCCAGCGTGGCCAGGCCCAGGGTCAGGCCGAGATTGGCCAGGTTGCTGCCGATCGCGTTGCCCAACGCCAGGTCCTGCGCGCCGGCGGCGTAGGCGCGCGCGTTGACCGCCAGTTCCGGCAGCGAGGTGCCGAAGGCCACCAGCAGCAAGCCGGCCACGAACGGCGAGGCGCCGCAGCGCTGCGCCAGGCCGGAGGCCGCCTTCACGATCGAGTCCCCGCCCAGCGCCAGGAACGCCAGCCCCAACAGCACCAATCCGATCGCACCGGCCATCGCCGACTCCCTGCCCGCAAGATGCGGCGATTCTATGCGCAGCGCCGATGACGCCGCCGTGGTCGTGCCTGCCCGGCCATGGCACGCTGCGGCGGCCAGTCCCGCGCGCAACCCGCCGCCACTGCACTGCGTTCATGCCCGACCGTGTCTGCTAGCGCCTGCCGCGCGCCCGACCGCGTCCCTCCCCTCGCCTTCGCCACAGGAGCCGCCCATGTCCCGTCCCGATCCCACGCCGCCGCCGCGGCGGCCCTGGCTGGCGCTGGCCGGCATCGCCGCGATCGCCGCGGCACTCGCCGCCGCCTTCGCCTGGAGCGCCGGCTGGCTCGGCGGCCCGCAACGGCTGACCGCGCAACGCATGACCGACGCCATCGAAGCCGGCGGCCCGCCGCATCCGGGCTTCCGCCGTGCGCACAGCAAGGGCGTTTGCGTCAGCGGCCATTTCGAGGGCAACGGCCAGGGCAGCGCGCTGTCCTCGGCACGGGTGTTCGCGCAATCCTCGGTGCCGGTGCTGGGCCGCCTGTCGATCGGCGGCGGCGACCCGCATGGCGCCGACGGCGCCGCCCGCGTGCGCAGCATGGCGCTGCAGTTGCGCAGCGACGACGGCCAGGAATGGCGCACGGCGATGAACAGCTTCCCGTTCTTCGTGGTCGCCAGCACCGAGGGCTTCATGGCGCAGACGCTGGCCGCGCGGCCGGATCCGGCCACCGGCAAGCCGGACCCTGCGAAGGTGGCGGCGTTCCTGCAGCGCTACCCGGAGGCGAAGAAGTTCCAGGAGTGGGCCAAGACCGCACCATGGTCCAACAGCTGGGCCAACACCCAGTACAACGGCGTCAACGCGTTCCGCTTCACCGCCGCCGACGGCAGCACGCATGCGGTGCGCTGGTCGATGCGCCCGCAGACCCCGTTCGCGCCGCTGTCGGCCGAGCAACGCGCCAAGGCCGACGCCGACTTCCTCAGCGAAGACCTGCAGGCGCGGCTGGCGCGCGGTCCGCTGCGCTGGGATCTGGTGCTGACCGTGGCCGCGCCCGTCGACCCGGTCGACGATCCCTCGCAGCCGTGGCCGCAGGACCGCCAGCAGGTGGTCGCCGGCACCCTGGTGCTGGACCATGCCGAGCCGCAGGCCACCGGGCCGTGCCGCGACCTCAACTACGATCCGCTGATCCTGCCGCACGGCATCGCCGGCTCCGACGATCCGATCCTGGCCGCGCGCTCGGCGGTGTACTCGCAGTCCTTCAACCGCCGCGAGCGCGAGATCGCCCGCGGCCAGGCGCCCGATGCGACCGGTAAGCCGCACGGAGGTGCGCAATGAACCGCGACGACCGCTCCGCGCACTTCAACCTGCTCGCGCGCGTCCTGCACTGGCTGATGGCGGCGATGATCCTGACCATGCTGTTCGTCGGCGTGGGCATGGTCGCCTCGGTGTCGCAGCGGCCCTGGCTGCTGAACCTGCACCGACCGCTCGGCATCGCCATCGGGCTGCTGGTGCTGGTGCGCCTGGGCAACCGCCTGCGGCACCGGCCGCCGCCGCTGCCGGCCGACCTGCCGCGCTGGCAAAAGGCCGCCGCGCACGCCTCGCACTGGCTGCTGTACGCGCTGATGCTGGCGATGCCGCTGCTGGGCTGGTCGATGCTCTCGGCCGGCGGCTATCCGATCGTGCTGTGGCCGGGCGTGCAGTTGCCGCCGATCGCCCCGCACAGCCCGGCGCTGTATGCCTGGCTGCGCAGCGCGCACGGCTGGCTGGCCTACCTGCTGTTCGCCACGGTGCTGGCGCACCTGTGCGCGGCGCTGTTCCATGCCTGGGTACGCCGCGATGGCGTGTTCTCGAGCATGGCGCGCGGCGCGGCGACGCCTGCAGCGCCACGCGACAAGGCGTAGTCCACCCACGACACGACACGCGGGACGCAGCGCGTGCGTCCCGCGCTGCGCACGCTGGCGCCGGCACGCGCATGTCGATTCGGCCAGTGCGGTGCGGCCTGTCTCCCGGGCGACGCCACGCGTTTGTGTCGCTCCCGACATGGTCCCGGCCCCGGGCCGCCGTTACACTTGTCGACGGACGGGCGCGCTGGTCAGCGCTTTCGCGCGCTACCGCCTGTCGCCGGCCTTCTCGGTGCAGCTCAACCTCAACAACCTGCTGGACAAGCGTTACTACGCGCAGATCTACGGCGACGGTGCCTGGGGCGAACCGCGCAACGGCACGCTGAGCTTCAGTTGGTCGTTCTGAGCCGGCAGGCCGCGCGCGGGTGCTGACGCTGGCACGGCCGCGGCGCAGGCGCGCGACCGCGGCACTGCATGCACGGGATGGAGGCGGCCTAGGCCTCGGCGATGCGCAGCGGTGCGTCGCCAGCGGCAGCGACCCGGTTGCGGCCGCTGCGCTTGCCGCGGTACAGCGCCGCATCGGCGCAGCGCAGCAGCTCCTCGGTGCTGCGGCCGTGGTCCGGATAGGCGGCCACGCCGATCGACACGGTCACCGGCGGCAGCGCCTGACCCTGGTGCTGCACCTGCAGGTTCGCCACCGCGGCGCGGATCTGCTCGGCGCGGCGCTGCGCCACGTCGGCGGCGGCGCCCGGCAGGATCACCGTGAACTCCTCGCCGCCGTAGCGGCAGGCGATGTCCTCCGGCCGCACCAGCCCGGCCAGCAACTGGCCGAATGCGGCCAGCAAGGCATCGCCGCCGGCGTGGCCGAGGCGGTCGTTGAGCGCCTTGAAGTGGTCCAGGTCCAGCATCATCAGCGCCAGCGGCTGCTCACGGCGCTCGCAGCGCGCCAGTTCGCGCACCAGCGATTCTTCCAGGTAGCGGCGGTTGTACAGCCCGGTCAACGGATCGCGGATCGACTGCGTGCGCAGGCGCTGGCGCAACTGCAGGTTGTGCAGCGCCATCGCCAGCTGTTCGGCCACCACCTCGACCAGGGGCAGGCGCTCGAGCAGGGTCGGATCGCGGCTGGACAGGTGGATCAGCCCCAGCGGCTCGCCCTGCACCATCATCGGCACGCAGGTGCCATGGCGTGCCACGCCGGCGGCATGCGCGCAGGCCGGCGCGGCGCCGGGCCGCTGGATCTGGGTAGCGCGGCTGCGCAGGCCTTCGCAGCCACTCAGCGACAGCGACGGCGCGCACACCGCATCCTCGCCCCAGTGCGCGACGCAGACCGCCTGCTCGCCCGCCGCGTCGGTGCAGTACACGCTGCAGCCGGCGTCGCCGAGCAGGCGCTCCAGCGCCTGCCGCGCGACCTCCACCGCCTCGTCCTGCTGCACGCAGCTCTGCAGTCCGCGGCTGCAGCGGTTGAGCGTGCGCAGATCCTGTTCGGTGCGCTGCATCTGCTGCACGGTGCCCACCAGCAGCGCATTGGCATGGTGACCGCGCTGCTCGGCCTGACTGCGGCGGCCGATCTCGCGGCGCAGCAGCAGGTACAGGCCCAGGGTCAGCGCGCACACCGTGGGGATGCCGATCACCGCCAGCCGGCGCAGCAGGTCGGCGTTGGCGGCGGTGGAGCGGGCGCTGCTGGCCAGCGCCGCGCGCTCGCTGCGCACCAGGCTGTCGGTGTTGCGCCGGATCGCCTGCGACATCAGACGGCCCTGGCGGGCGCGCTCCGGGTCCGGCTTGCGCATGCCTGCCGCCCTGCCCTGGAAACGGGCCACGGCGAGCGCGCTGTCGCGCATGCGCGCCTCGATCTGCGCCTGGACCTCCTGCAGCCGCTGCTGCTGCGCGGGGTTGCCCTGCAGCAGCGTGGCCAGTTGCTGCAGCCGCGGCGGCAGCGCGCGCTGGCACGCCCGGAAATCGGCCAGGTGTTCGCGGCTGTCCAGCAGCAGGAAGCCGCGCAGCGAGGCATCGCAGTCGGCGAGGTTCAGCTGCAGGCCGTTGATCTCGGCAATGACCCGGTGGCTGCGCTGCACCGCGGCCGCATCGGCGAGAAAGCGCTCGCTGCCCACCAGCACGCCGCCACTGATGCCCAACAGCAGCAGCAGGGCCAGCGGCACGCCATAGCGGTTGATCGTGGTGGAGGGCATGGCGTTGGCCAATGGGAGGAAGGAAGGCCGCGCGCGCCCTGCACTGCGCTGCGCAGTCAAGCGCAGGGAGCCATGCAAGTTTCAGGCCGAACCGCGCGCCGCGTCACAGCCAGCCCTTCTGCCGGGCCAGCCGCGCCGCCTCGATGCGGTTGCCGACCCCGAGCTTGCCGATCGCCTCGGACAGGTAGTTGCGTACCGTGCCCGACGACAGCCCCAACTGCGTGGCGATGTCGCCCGCCGAGGCGCCCTCGCCGGCCAGGCGCAGCACCTGGCGCTCGCGGTCGTTGAGCGGGTCGGCCTCGGACCAGGCTTCCAGCGCCAGTTCCGGGTCGATCGCGCGGCCGCCGCGGTGCACCTGGCGGATCGCCTCGATCAGCCGCTGCGGCGGCGCATCCTTGAGCAGGTAGCCGCCGACCCCGGCGTCCAGGGCGCGGCGCAGGAAGCCGGGGCGGGCGAAGGTGGTGACGATGATGACGCGCACCGGCAGTTGCTGGCGCTGGATGCGCTGGGCCAGCTCCAGGCCGCTGAGGCCGGGCATCTCGATGTCGGTGACCAGCAGGTCCGGCGCATGCGCCTGCAGCGCGCGCCAGGCGGCTTCGCCGTCGGCCGCGCTGGCGACCAGGTCGAGATCCGCTTCCAGGCCCAGCAGTGCGCCCAGCGCACCGCGCACCATCGCCTGGTCCTCCGCCAGCACTAAACGAATCACGGTACCCCCCGGTCCTTGTCGGCCCATTGTAGTGCCCGGGCCGTGCCGGCGCTCAGCCGAGTGCGGTGTCCTGGTCCGCCGGGGACTGCATCCGCGCCGCCGGCGCGGCGTCCGCCATCGCCGCCTCGACCCGCGGCAACGGCGCGGCGGCGACCAGGCAGGTGCCCAGGCCGCGCTCGGAGGCGATGCGCAGGCTGCCGCCCACCGCCTCCAGCCGCTCGCGCATGCTGCTCAGCCCGGTGCCCGGCTGCAGCGCGCCGCCGCGGCCGTCGTCGCGCAGTTCCAGCAGGGCCTGGCCGCGCTCGCACCACAGCCGCAACTGCGCGTGGCTGGCACGGGCGTGGCGCTGGATGTTGGTGGCGGCCTCGCGCAGCACCAGCGCGAACACCGTCTCCAATTGCGGGCACGGCGGCAAGGCCTCGACCTGGTAGCGGAAGGTCACCCCCGACGACTCCAGCAGCAGCTTGGCCGAGGCGATCTCCGCCGCCAGCTGCGCCGCGCGGATCCCGCTGACCGCACGCCGCACCTGGCTCAGCGCCTCGCGTGCCACCTGGCCCACTTCCTCCATCTCGCGCTGCGCCGCGGCGGCGTCATGCGCGAGCAGGCGCGTGGCCAGGTCCGACTTCAATGCCACCAGCGACAGGGTGTGGCCGAGCAGGTCGTGCAGGTCGCGACCGATGCGCTCGCGCTCGGCCACCGCCGCCAGGCGCCGCACTTCCTCGTGGCTCAGGCGCAGCTGCGCCTCGCCGCGCGCACGGCGCTCGAAACTGATGTTCATCAGCCCCACCGACAGACCGACCACCACCGCGCTGACCATGTACAGCGGCGACCAGCCGCGCATCGTCCAGGCCAATGCGAACGAGGCCAGCACCAGCAGCATCGCCGCCACCGCCCGCTTCGGCTCGAAGCAGAACGCCAGGAAGGCGCAGGCATAGATGATGTAGCACTGCGCGCCGGGGTTGTACGGCAGCACCACGAACGCCAGCGCCGCCATGCCGGCCACGCACCAGGGCAGGTAGCGCCGGTGGCGGTAGTACGCCACGTAGTACAGGGCCAGGAACATCAGATAGCTGGCCAGCGTCGGCGGGAACCAGTTGCGGAAGTAGTACGGCTCGTACAGCGGAGTGACGAACAGCCAGATCGACCACACCAGCGACAGCCACACGAACCAGTGGGTGCTGGACTTGGCCGAGCTCCAGCCGATGCGGCGGGCGATCAGCGAGTCGGGCGAGGCGTGCAGCAAGGCGATCACGTCGGGCTCCCAGGGCGGCACGGCCGCCGCAGCGCATAGCTTAGCGAAGGCGCCGGCGCGCGAAACCGCGCGGCGACGCCGGGATCGGCACGGCGCACCATCAGCCGCGCCGCAGGCGCCGCTGCGCCAGTGCGTAGAACACCATCGTCACCGCCAGCAGCGCGATGACGTGGCCGGCACTGCCGTGGCCGTCGCCCTGCCCGACCACGCGCAGCGCCAGCTGGCCCAGGTGATAGGACGGCCACAGCGGCGCCAGCGTGGTCAGCCACGCCGGCAGCAGTTGCAGCGGGATCCACAGCCCGGACAGGAACGCCATCGGCAGGTAGATCAGGTTGACCAGCGCCGGTGCGCCGCTGCCGCCGGCATAGGCGCCCAGCGCCAGCCCGATCGCGCAGAACGGCAGCGTGCCCAGCACGTCCACCAGCAGCAGCCCGATCCGCTGCGCCGGCGTCAGCATCACCCCGCCGAGCAGCGCGGCTAGCGCCTGCAGCAATACGCCGATCGCCAGCGCGAAGGCCATCGCCAGCGCAGTGCGCGCCAGCAGCAGCGCCAGCGGCGGCACCGGCATCGCCCGCTTCAGCGCGAGCAGGCCGCGCTCGCGGTCCAGGGCCAGGCCGACGCCGAACCCGAACAGGGCCGGCGCCATCACCCCGAACACGCTGTAGCTGGCCATCAGGTACACCGCCGCGTCGTGGCGCCCATGGTTGAGCAGCACGCCGAACAGCAGGTAGAACAGCGGCGGGAACAGCAGCGTGGGCAAGGCGAACGACGGCGTGCGCAGCCAGCGCAGCACCTCGTAGCGGATCTCGCGCAGCAGCAGCGCGCCCTGGTCGCGCAACGACCAGGCGGCCGCCGGGGAAGCAACGGAAAGATCGATCGGATTCATGCGGCCTCCGCACGGGTGATGGCGAGAAAGGCGTCGGCGAGGCCGGCGCGGCGCACTTCCAGCGCCGTCAGCGCCGGATCGCTGGCGAGCAGCCGCGCCACCACCGGCTCGGCCGACTCGGCGACCAGCTCCAGCACCCCGTCGCGGCTCTCGGCGCGACGCACCTGTGGCCACTGCGCCACCTGCGCCGCCGGCAGCGCGCTGCGGCAGCGGATGGTGCATTGTTCGAAGCGCGCACGCAGCTCGGCGACGCTGCCCTCGGCGATCAGCGTGCCGCGCTGCAGCACCGCCACCCGGTCGGCCAGCGCCTCGGCCTCTTCCAGATAGTGCGTGGTCAGCAGCACCGCGCAGCCGTCGGCGACCAGTTCGCGGATCGCCCGCCACAGGCCCTGCCGTGCCTCGATGTCCAGGCCGGTGCTGGGCTCGTCCAGGAACAGCACCCGCGGCCGCCCGCAGATCGCCATCGCGAACTGCACGCGGCGCTGCTGGCCGCCGGACAACTGGCCATAGCGGCGTGCCATCAAGCCATCCAACCCGGCCAGCGCCACGCAGTCGGCGACGCTGCGCGGCTGCGGGTAATAACCGCGCGCCTGCAGCAGCAGTTCGCCCACGCGCAGGGTGTCCGGCAGCCCGGCGGTCTGCAGCATCGCCCCGGCCTGGCGGCGTGCGGCCAGCGCCCGCGGATCCTGCCCGCACAGGCGCACGCTGCCGGCGTCCGGCGTCTGCAGCCCGAGCAGCAGGCTCACCGCGGTGCTCTTGCCGGCGCCGTTGGCGCCCAGCAGCGCCAGCAACTGGCCGGGCCGCAGCTGCAGGTCGACGCCGTCGAGCGCGACCAGCGTCCCGTAGCGCTTGTGGACGCCGCTGAGCAGCGCCAGCGGCAACGCATCATGATCGGGCATGGGACACTCCGGTGCTGGCAGGGAGTGCCTAGGCTGCGCCGCGGCGAAGTCGCCGCCCAGTGCGGCGCGTCAGCTGCAGTGGATGACATCTGTCACTGGCAGCCCCCGCACGATTGCCGCATGCTGCGATCCACGCCGAGGGGCGGCGTTCTCCCGCTACAGCGCATCGCAGAAAGTGACTTCCGGCCATGCCCACGGCGGCCGGTGGCTCGCACACTGCAGCGCGCCGACCGTTTCGTTCAAGGACACGATGAGTACTTCCTCCGACCTGCTCAAGGAACTCCGTATCGACCGCAAGGCGCCGCCGAGCGAGCCGCCGTCGCGGCGCGGGCTGTGGATCGCCGTGGTGCTGCTGGTGGTGCTGCTCGCCCTGGGCGCCGGCGGCTGGTGGCTGTTCGGCCGCAGCAAGCCGCTGGAGGTGCGCACCGCCGCGGTGGTGGCGATCGCCCCCGGCAGCAGCAGCGCCTCGGTGCTGGACGCCAGCGGCTACGTGGTGGCGCGGCGCATGGCCACGGTCTCGGCCAAGATCACCGGCAAGGTCCGCGAGGTGCGCATCGAGGAAGGCATGCGCGTGGAGGAAGGCCAGGTGATGGCGACGCTGGATCCGATCGACGCCAATGCGCAGCGGGTGCTGTCGGCCTCGCAACTGGACGCGGCGCGCAGCCTGGTCGCCAACATGCAGGCGCAGGTGCGCCAGGCCGATGCCGACGCGCAGCGGCTGCAGACCCTGGCCGGCCAGCAACTGGTCTCGCGCTCGCAGTACGAACAGGCGGTGGCGCAGCGCGATGCCCTGCGTGCGCAGTTGCAGAACGCGCAACGCAACGTGGCGGTGGCCGGCAACCAGTTGTCGATCTCCGATCTCAACGTGGACAACACCATCGTGCGTGCGCCGTTCTCCGGCGTGGTCACCGCCAAGGCGGCGCAGCCGGGCGAGATCGTCTCGCCGCTGTCGGCCGGCGGCGGCTTCACCCGCACCGGCATCGGCACCATCGTCGACATGGATTCGCTGGAGATCGAGGTCGAGGTGGGCGAGTCCTACATCGGCCGGGTCAAGCCGGGCATGCCGGTGGAAGCCACGCTCAACGCATATCCGGACTGGAAGATCCCGGCCGAGGTGATCGCGATCATCCCCTCCGCCGACCGCGGCAAGGCGACGGTGAAGGTGCGCGTGGCGCTGAAGCAGAAGGACGCGCGGATCGTGCCGGAGATGGGCGTGCGGGTCAGTTTCCTGGAGGCGCCGCAGCCGCAGGCGCAGCACATGCCGCAGGGCGTGCGGGTGCCGGGCGCGGCGATCGTCAAGCGCGCCGGCCAGGACGTGGCGTTCGCGGTCAAGGAGGACAACACGGTCGAGCAGCGCGCGCTGAAGACCGGCATCGCCCTGGGCGACGACCGCCAGGTGCTGTCCGGCCTTTCCGCCGGCGACACGGTGGTGCTGGATCCGCCGGAGGCCTTGCGTGCCGGCATGCAGGTGAAGACGGCGGAGGCCGCTGCGCAGTAGTGCGCGATGGTGTGCTGCAGATTGCGTCAGCACCCGATGTCGCACTTGATGTAGTCGCTTTTCAACTGCACCCAGCGCCGTCACACCGCTCTTGCTGTGCTGTTGCTGTTGCCGTTGCTTGGCTTCGGCTCTTGATTTACCGGGTTCCCTTCCGCAGCGGCGGATGGACCGGGGAAAAACCCGAAGGGCGGCGCACATGGATGTGCGCCGTTCGCGGCAGGGGCAGGATGCCCCTTCCGCGAATCCCCGGTGCATCCGCGGACCCGGAGCGCGTAGCGCGGAGGGCGCGAGGCAGGGCGCGCTTTCTTTTGGTTACCTTTTCTTTGCGCGAGCAAAGAAAAGTAACTCGCCCGAAAGGGCGAAAGCCTTTGCTGTTGCTTCAATCTTGAGTGTCAAACGAGAAGATCTGTAGGAGCGGCGTTAGCCGCGACAAACGTAATTGATCATGGCTGTCGCGGCTGAAGCCGCTCCTACGATCCAGCGGTCGTCACCGTAACAGCAAGTGCAAGAGCAAAGCTTTCGCCTTGCGGCGAGTTACTTTTCTTTGCTTGTGCAAAGAAAAGTAACCAAAAGAAAGCACACCCTGCCTACGCGCCCTCCGCGCTTCGCGCTCCGGGTCCGCGTCCAGCCCGGGGATCCGCGGAAGGGGCATCCTGCCCCTGCCGCGGACGGCGTACATCCATGTACGCCGCCCCTTCGGGGTTTTTCCCCGCGCTGGCCGCCGCTTCGGAAGGGAACCCGGCAAGTCAAAAGCAAGAACAACGGCAACCGCAGAAGCAAAAGCAAAAGCAACAACCGCTGCAGCTGCACTTGCAACAGCAACAGCAACAGCAACAGAAAAATCAAAAGCAAAAGCAACGGCAATCCCCTCGCCCACCGGCGACCGCATCGCCTCCACCTCGTCCACCGCCAGGAACACAACCATGTCCACCCTCGTCACCCTGCGCAACGTCACCAAGACCTACCAGCGCGGCCCCGAGAAAGTCCAGGTCCTGCACGGCATCGACCTGGATATCGCCCGCGGCGACTTCGTCGCCCTGATGGGTCCGTCCGGCTCCGGCAAGACCACCCTGCTCAACCTGATCGGCGGGCTGGATTCGCCCAGCGGCGGCGAGATCGAGATCGAAGGCCAGCGCATCGACCGCATGAGCGGCGGGCAGCTCGCCACCTGGCGCAGCCACCACGTCGGCTTCGTGTTCCAGTTCTACAACCTGATGCCGATGCTCACCGCGCAGAAGAACGTCGAACTGCCGCTGCTGCTGACCTCGCTCAGCGCCGCCCAGCGCAAGCGCAATGCCGAGATCGCGCTGACCCTGGTCGGCCTGGCCGAGCGCCGCAACCACAAACCCAGCGAACTGTCCGGCGGCCAGCAGCAGCGCGTGGCCATCGCCCGCGCCATCGTCTCCGACCCCACCTTCCTGATCTGCGACGAACCCACCGGTGACCTCGACCGGCGCTCGGCCGAGGACGTGCTGGGCCTGCTGCAGGAACTCAACCGCAGCCACGGCAAGACCATCGTCATGGTCACCCACGACCCCAAGGCCGCCGAGTACGCCACCCACACCGTGCACCTGGACAAGGGCGAGCTGGCCGACGCGCCGGCCGCGCACTGAGCGAGGCGATGCCATGAAGTATTTTTCGTTGATCTGGGCGCAACTCTTCCGCAGCAAGACGCGGACAGTGCTGACCCTGTTCTCGGTGATCGTCGCCTTCCTGCTGTTCGGCCTGCTCGACTCGGTGCGCGTCGCATTCACCGCCGGCGGCTCGGTGGAAGGCGTGAACCGCCTGGTCGTGGCCTCACGCCTGTCGATCACCCAGTCGCTGCCGGTGCGCCTAGAGTCGCAGATCCGCAGCGTGCCGGGCGTGCGCGACGTGACCTATGCGATGTGGTTCGGCGGCATCTACAAGGATCCCAAGGACTTCTTCCCCAACTTCTCGGTGGCGCCGAACTTCTTCGACGTGTACAGCGAGTACGAGATGCCGCCGGAGCAGCTCAAGGCGTTCCGCGACACCCGCACCGGTGCGGCGGTGGGCGAGGCGCTGGCGAAGAAGAACGGCTGGAAGGTCGGCGACGTGATCCCGCTGCAGGCCACCATCTTCCCGCGCGGCGGCAGCAACGACTGGCCGCTGGAACTGAAGGCGATCTTCCGCGCCAAGGACCGCGCCAACGTGCAGGCGGAGAACCAGTTGATGATGAACTGGAAGTACTTCGACGAGAGCAACGACTACATCAAGGGCCGGGTCAGCTGGTACACGGTGCGGCTGGACAATCCCGAGCACGCCTCGCGCGTGGCGCAGGCGATCGATGCGCTGTCGGCCAACTCCGACCACGAGACCAAGTCGCAGACCGAGTCGGCGTTCCAGCAGGCGTTCGTGAAGCAGTTCGCCGACATCGGCCTGATCGTCACCTCGATCATGGGCGCGGTGTTCTTCACCCTGGTGCTGCTGACCGGCAACACCATGGCGCAGGCGGTGCGCGAACGCATTCCGGAACTGGCCACGCTCAAGACCCTGGGCTTCCAGGACCGCACCGTGCTGACCCTGGTGATCGTCGAGTCGGTGCTGCTGATCGTACTCGGCGGCCTGCTCGGCATGGCGCTGGCGGCGGCGGCGATCCCGGTGCTGGCCAGCGCCAGCCGCGGCGCGCTGCCGGTGCACGCGGTGCCGCTGCAGACCTGGCTGATCGGCGCGGCGCTGATGCTGGTCATCGGCGTGGTGGTCGGCCTGCTGCCGGCGCTGCGCGCGCAGCGGCTGAAGATCGTCGACGCCCTGGCCGGGCGCTGAGCCCGCCCCTTCTCTCCAGCACAGCGATGCCACGGACGGCGACGCAGACCCGAGGAACAACGCAATGAAGATGCAATGGTTATGGAATGTCCTGGCGATCGCGGCGCTGGCGCTCGGCCTGGGAATCTGGATCGCCCTGCCCTGGTTCCTGGTGCTGGCGCTGGTGGCGGTGCTCGCCGTGCTGCTGCTGGTCACGCGCAGCGGCCGGCTGTCGCTGGCCGCCGCGCGCATCGGCATCGCCAGCCTGCCGCAGCGTTGGGGCGCCAGTTCGGTGATCGTGGTCGGCATCGCCGGCGTGGTCGGCGTGCTGGTGGCGATGCTGGCGATGGGCCAGGGTTTCCAGGCCACCCTGGACAGCACCGGCGACGACACCACCGCCATCGTCCTGCGCGGCGGCTCGCAGGCCGAGACCAACTCGGTCATCACCCGCGACCAGGTGCCCTTGATCGCCAGCCTGGCCGGCGTGGCGCGCGGCGCCGACAACCGCCCGCTGGTCTCGCCGGAGTTGTCGCAGGTGGTGAACCTGCAGTCGAAGTCCGACGGCACCGACGTCAACGCGCAGTTCCGCGGCGTCGGCGAGCAGGGCTGGGCGGTGCACGACAAGGTCAAGCTCCTGCAGGGCCGTCGCTTCAAGCCGGGCCTGCGCGAGATCGTGGTCGGCAAGGGCGCGCAATCGCAGTTCCGCGGCCTGCAGCTCGGCCAGACCCTGACCCTGGGCAACCAGGCCTGGACCGTGGTCGGCGTGTTCGCCAGCGGCGACGCGCACGACTCGGAGCTGTGGACCGACACCCAGACCCTGGCCACCACCTACAACCGCAGCGCCTACCAGTCGATCAGCGTGCGCACCCAGGGCCAGGACGGCTTCCGCCAGTTCAAGGCGGCGATGGACGCCGACCCGCGGCTGAAGCTGGACGTGTTCACCACCCGCGAGTACTACCGCAAGCAGGGCGGCAACCTCAGCAAGGTGCTGGAGGTCCTGGGCACCTTCATCGGCACCATCATGGCGATCGGCGCGGTGTTCGGCGCGCTCAACACCATGTACGCGGCGGTCGCCACCCGCGCCCGCGAGATCGCCACCATGCGCGCGCTGGGCTTCCGCGGGCTGCCGGTGGTGGTGGCGGTGATGCTGGAGACCATGCTGCTGGCGCTGCTCGGCGGCGTGCTGGGCGGGCTGATCGCCTGGGCGATCTTCAACGGCTACAGCGTCTCCACCCTGGGCAGCAACTTCAGCCAGGTGGTATTCCAGTTCAAGGTGTCCCCGCCGCTGCTGTGGACCGGGCTGAAATGGGCGCTGGGCATCGGCCTGGTCGGCGGCCTGTTCCCGGCGCTGCGCGCGGCGCGGCTGCCGATCACCACCGCCCTGCGCGCGCTGTAGCGCCAGGGCTGAACGCGCCGGGCCGGGACCGCTGTCCCGGCCCGGCCCAATGGCGGCTGACGCGTCATCGTTCCGTCATCGAAACGCGGTAGAACGGCCGCCGCCGAGGCGCTAGCCTGCGCGGCCATTTGGTTCCACGCCGCCACGCCCATGTCCTCGCGCCTGCGCCTGCTGCTCGTCCTCTGCGCCAGCCTGTGGCTGAGCGCCTGCTCCTCCACCTCGCTCAGCGACCGCCTGGTCGCGCCGGGCGGCGTGTCGCCGTTGATGGACGAGGAGCGCATCCAGAGCCTGCTGGCGACCCTGCCCAACCGCAGCGGCCACGTGGTGGTGCCGGGCGGCATCCCGATCTTCTGGCGCGCCATCGACCCGGGCGATTACCACATGCGCTACCGCTACGAGCACGCCGGCCGCGACGCCAGCGGCCACGAGCATGCCGATTTCGCCATGGACGTCGCCACCCCGGCGCCGACCACGCACATGGCGCCGCGCGGCACCGTGGTGCTGCTGCACGGCTGGATGATGGACGGCGACTCGCTGCTGCCGTGGTCGCTGGACCTGGCCCAGGCCGGCTACCGCAGCATCAGCATCGACCTGCGCAACCACGGCCGCTCCGGCGGCGGCCCGGCCGGCTACGGCACCCGCGAGTCCGACGACGTGGTCGCGGTGATCCGCGCCCTGCGCGCCAGCGGCGAGGTGCAGGGCCCGGTGTACCTGTTCGGCGTGTCCTACGGCGCGGCCACCGCGCTGTTCGCCGCGCAGAAGCTCGGCGACCAGGTCGACGGCGTGGTCGCGATGGAATCCTTCGCCAACGCCGGCCGCGGCATCCGCGACATGATCCCGCACATGCTCGCCAGCCGCCCGCGCGGCTGGATGGCCAGCGCGGCGATGGACCTGGCGCGCTGGCGCTACGGCGGGCAGAACCTGGATGCGGTGATCGCCAACGCCAATCAGCGCCTGGCGCTCAACCTGGACCAGGTCGACGTCACCGCCGCCGCGCGCGCCGCACCGGCCTGCGTGCTGCTGCTGCACGGCAGCGCCGACCAGCACATCCCGGTGGCGCACGGCCGCCTGCTGGCGCTGGACGCCCCGCGCGCGCACTACCTGGAAATGCCCGGCGAGAACCACCTGAGCCTGCCGATGCGGCTGGACCTGCTGGCGCCGACCGTGGAGGACTGGTTCGCCGACCTGCAGTCGCCGAGCCATGGCGGCCGCTGCCCACAGCCGCTGCCGCCGCGCGCGGACCCCGAGCTGCAGCTGACCGGTGGGCCGGCCGCGAGCGATAGCCGCGGCTGAGTCGGGATTAGGGAGTCGGGATTGGGGATTCGTAACAGCGACTGCGCTGGCGATCTGCCACTTTCAGGGAACGGCGCCGGCTCTTGCCAATCCCGAATCCCTACTCCCCGCTTTTCACAGCCGAATGGCTGGTCATCCCCGCTCGCCGCCACACGCCGGACCGCCACAAGCTCTCTCCGGCGAACAACAGCAACCCGATCCAGATCGCGGCGAAGCCGATCGCCTTGCCCGCGTCGAACGGCTCGCGGAAGAACCACACGCCCAGCAGCAGTTGCAGGCTCGGTGCGATGTACTGCAGCAGCCCCACCAGCGACAGCGGGATGCGCCGCACGCCGTAGGCGAAACCGATCAGCGGCACCGCGGTCACCACGCCGCCGAACGCCAGCAGCAGGTCGTTGCGCCAGCCCCAGCCGCCGACGAAGCCGCCACCGTGGCCGGCCTCGCCCCACAGCACGAAGCCCAGCGCCGGCAGGAACAGGTACAGGCTTTCCACGCCCAGCCCGGCCACCGCATCCACCTGCACCAGCTTGCGCAACAGGCCGTACAGCCCGAACGAGCCGGCCAGGCCCAGCGCGATCCATGGCAACGTGCCGGCGTCGACGGTCAGCCAGGCCACGCCCAGCGCGGCGCAGGCCACCGCCAGCCACTGCAGCGGGCGCAGCCGCTCATGCAGTACCAGCACGCCGAGCAGCACGTTGACCAGCGGATTGATGAAGTAGCCCAGGCTGGTCTCGATCACGTGGCCGGCATTGACCGCCCAGATGTACAGGCCCCAGTTGAAGGCGATCGCCAGGCTGCTCAGCGCCAGCGTGGCCAGCGCGCGCGGCTGCGCGGCGATGCGCCGCCACCACTGCAGGCGTGCGCTGTACACCAGCCAGGCCACCACCAGCAGCGTGCTCCAGACGATGCGGTGGGCGATGATGTGCGGCGACGGCACCGCCTGCAGCAGGTGCCAGTACACCGGCACCACGCCCCACAGCGCGAAGGTCGCCGCGGTGATCCACAGGCCGCGCCGGGCCTCCTGCGCGGCGACCGCGGTCATCGCCGGGTCCTCGCCACGGTGATCACCACCACGCCGGCCAGGATCACCGCCATCGCACCGAAATCGCTGGCGCTGAAGCGTTCGCTGCCGAGCCAACTGCCCAGCGCCACCGCGATCACCGGATTGACGTAGGCGTAGCTGCCGGCCAGCGCCGGGCGTACGTTCTGCAGCAGCCACACGTAGGCGGTGAAGGCGACGATCGAGCCGAACACGCACAGGTAGGCCACCGCCAGCATGCCCTGCGCACTCGGCAGGGTGTGCAGGCGCTCGCCGCTGAGCAGGCCGATCGCCACCAGCATCACCCCGCCGCACAGCATCTGCCCGGCGGCGGCCATGAACGGCATCGGCAGGTCGCGCCCGCGCGACCACACCGAGCCGAACGCCCAGCCGACCGGCGCGATCAACAGCAGCACCAGGCCCAGCGGGCTGGCATTGAGACTGCTGCCGGCGTTGAGCCAAACCACGCCGGCGAAGCCGACCACGATCCCCAGCCATTCGCCGCGGCTGGCGTGATGGCCGCGCAGCGTGCCGAACAGCGCCATCCACAGCGGCACCGAGGCCACCGCCACCGCCGCCAGCCCCGAGGACACCTGACGCTCGGCCAGCACCACCAGGCCGTTGCCGCAGACCAGCATGAGCGCGCCGAGCATGGCCAGCGGCCGCCACTGCGCGCGCGTGGGCGCGGGCACCCCGCGCCAGCGCAGCACCGCGTACAGCACGCTGCCGGCGATCACGAAGCGCGTGCCGGAGACCACGCTCAACGGCGGCGCGCCGCCTTCCAGGGCGAAGCGGATCGCCAGATAGGTCGAGCCCCAGACGACATAGACCAGGAACAGGGCGAGAACGACGAAGCCGCCGCGCGCAGGCGCAGCGGCGACAGGAGCAGAAGGCATCGGACGGCGCCAGAGACAGCGGGGGCGCTATTCTAGAGCACCTGGTCTGCGCGCAAGCCGTCTCGCCCGCGCGCGGCGCGCTGCCGCGGCGTACAGATCGTTCGTCGAGAAAGGAGTCGTGGATGACATCACACCGCACCTGGCTCGCGCTGCCCCTGCTGGCGGCGCTGGGCAGCAACAGCGCGGCACGCCCGCCTGCCGGACCCTGGGACTTGAACGGACATCAGTTGCTGGAAGCCCCGCTGGACGGCTCGCTGGCAGACGACCTGGGTCCGCAGCAACCGCAGGAACTGCGGGTCATGGTGTCCTCGCGCACGGCGGCCGCCTACATGCTCGGCATCGCGGCCGGCAGCGAGGGCGCGCGATGGTGCCGACCGGCCGGCCAGTCCGGTCCACCGGATGTGCAGGCCCTGGTCGCCGATCTCGGCGCGCTGCCCGACGCGCGCCTGGACGAGCGCGCCAGCGACCTGGTCGTGCAAGCCCTGGCCAAACGGTATCCCTGCAAACCCGCCAAGCCACGCCGCCCATCGCACTGAGGGCGCCGACTACCTCGAGGTCGCGTCGGCGCGACGAGGCAGTGATGAGCCGCTGGCGCGACGATGCGTCGGGTGCCTCACGGGCATCCACACTGGCACCGCAGCCACCGCCAGCGGCGCCCGGCGCTCCACCGTGATCACCAGGCCGCGGCGCTGCAGGTCCGCGTGGGCGCGCCAACAGCCAGACCAGCAGCGCGCAGGAGATGAAGGATCTCAACCAGGTCGCGTCAGCTGCCGCCACTGTGCATGGCCGACCCGCGCCGCGCTCTGGCCGGAGAAACGAGATCGGCCTCGCGCGAGGAGTGTGCTGCTCCATGCAGTTCTGACCACTGAAGTTTCCACCGATCAGCCGACGTCCATGACAGCGCAACTGCAGCCCGCTCCGGCGCTCCGCAGACCCCGAAAAACCTAAGAGACGGTTCAGCCGCACGGGCGTATCTGTACGCACACACACCTGCTCGCTGCGCACTGCCATGGCCATCGATACCGCACTGTCGCCGCTCGGCACCGTCACGCCTTACGGCACGTCGCCCTATGGCTTTTCCGCAGCGAGTGCCTCCAGCGGTTCGGCTCAAGCCGGCAACCCGATCGTGGCCAGCAACGATCCGGCCGCGGTGCAGCAGGCGGTGGAATTGTCCGGCGAGGCCTCGGTGATCTTCAGCCTCGGCGGCCTCGCGGGAACCACCCCGGCCGACACGGGCCTGACCTACAACGCGGCCGGGCTGTTCAACAGCATCGTCAGCGCCGGCCCGAGCGATGCGGCCTCGGCCTCCTCTGCCGGCACCTCCACTTCGACCGCCGGCTCGTCGACCTCGACCGGCACCGGGCCGTATCCCACCCTCGACCAGGCCACGCAGACGTACGACCAGGGCCTGCTCGGCACCATCACCGCGCCGCCGTCGACCCCGGGCCTGTACAACGCCTCCGGCGTCTTCAGCGGCCAGGGCCTGACCCCGCAGCTGTCGTCGCTGCTGCAGTCCGATCCCAGCCTCAGCGACACGGTCACCGGCGACCTGCTCAATCAGGGCATCGTCGGCGGGTTGATCGACACCACTGCCTGAGCAGTGCGGCATGGTCGCCTGCGGCACCCGCATGCACCTGGCAGGTTAGAAACGGCTTCAGGCCGCTTCTAGCGCGCGCTTTTCGCAGCCTTGCCGAACACCGCGTTGTTCTCTCGCAGGAGCGGCTTCAACCGCGACAGGCATTGCCGGTCACGCCCCGTCGCGGCTGAAGCCGCTTCTACGCGTGGCCTTGCGCCACCCGCGAAGATCTCCTTCTACCGCATCCCCAGCGCAACGCACGTATCGCCGGCCATGGCCAACGGCTCCGGCACCGTCCAGCCAACATGCTGTGACGGCACTCGTATGTCGCTCGACTCGGCGTCGCTCAGACCGGCATCGCCGGACCACAGGCCTCAGAGGAATCGCTGTTAGACGGCAAGGCATGCCGCTCCAAGGCATCGGCGTCGCCGCCCGCATCGCCGGCCAGCGCATCGTTGGCTGCCTGTGCCGCACCTCCCATGAACAGGGAAGCGGACAGCAGCAACATGCGCATCGGGTTCACGGTCACGACCTGGCAACAAGCGGGCCGCACAGTGTAGAGAATGGCGTCGTGCGGAGACAGCACGGCGACGCATTCGCGTGCGCGAAACCGGCCGCCGTTCAGCGCGCGGGACGATCCAGCCAGCAGGCCAGGCCCTGCGCATTGAGTTCGATGTCCATGTGCAGCACACGCTCCACACCGGCATCGTCCAGCGGACAGCCATGCAGCCGCGCCCGCTCCAGATACAGCGCGGTCAGCGCCGCGACCAGGCAGCGATGGCGATCGGAACGGCCGTCGCAGCCGCGCGCGATCGCCACCATCGCCTCCAGTTGCTCCAGCAGTTCCGCCGCCAGCGTCTCGGCGCCCTCCACCGGACCGTAGTGGGTGAGATACAGCGTCTGCGGCGCATAGCCGAGCATGCGCTGGATCGAGGCCTGCATCGCTTCCGGCTCGAACTGCACCGGCGACGAGGTCGGAATCGCGAACGCACCGCGCGTGCTGTCCAGTTCGCGGTAGGACAGGCCGAAGGTGTCGCCACTGAACCAGCTGCGGCTGCGTGCGTCCCACACGCACAGGTGATGGCGGGCGTGCCCGGGGGTGTCGATGCACAACAGCTCGCGCCCGGCCAGCGACAGGCGATGGCCGTCCTCGGCCACCACCACGCGCTCCGCCGGTACCGGCACGATGCTGCCGTAGCTGCGCGCCATCTCCGCCTCGCCGTACACCGCGGTGGCGCCGGCGATCAGCCGCGCCGGATCGATCATGTGCGGCGCACCGCGCGGATGCACCAGCAGGCGTGCGTTCGGCAGGTGCTGCAGCAGCGCACCCGCACCGCCGGCATGGTCCAGGTGCACGTGGGTGAGGATCAGCCAGTCCACGTCGACCGGTGCCAGACCGGCCTGCGCCAGGGCGTCCAGCAGCAGCGGCACGGCATGGCTGGTACCGCAGTCGACGAAGGCGCCGCGCCCGTTCTCCACGATCAGGTAGGCGGCATCGAACTGCGCGCGCTGGAAGCCGGTATCGACGAGTTGGATGCTGGGATCGCGTGGCATGGCGCAGAAGCGTGGCTGGGCGAAGCTCCATTCTAGGCGGTATGGAGGATGCTGCCAGTGCCGGGCGGCAAGGGCCGGATGAGGACGAATAACGGAAACGCCGGAGAGCCGACAGCCCATTGTGGGAGGGACTTCAGTCCCGACTGCATGCGGCCGGCAAACACACGCGCTTCGGATGTCGCGATGGAACGCGTCATTTGTCTGTAGGAGTCGACCGTCATGCAGCCGCGACAAGCGAAGCCGAGCGCCGCCTGACACCCTCCGTCGTCGGGACTGAAGTCCCTCCCACAATGCAATCCTCCGACAAGGCTAGTGCCGCCCTGTCCGAGCCGCTTCTACGACGGACCGCCGTGCGAGCGCTCAGCCCGCCTCGCGCAAGCGCGCCAGCGCCGCCAGCACCGTCTCGGCCGGTGCATCCAGGGTCACCGGCGCCGCCTGCAGCGCCTCGGCCTGTGTGGCCTGTTTGAGCGCGGCGATGGTCTGCCCGGCGTCGCGCGGCGAGGCGAAGCCGCCGCTCTGCAACAGCAGCACGCCCTCGCCATCGAGCAGCTTGAAGTAGAACTGGCCGTCGGCCTCGCGGTACTGCTTGAAGCTCGGCAGCGCCTGCTTGGCCGCCGCCGCTTCGGTAGCGCCATCGGCCTGCGCCGACAGATCGCGCAGGCCCACCGCGTGCCGCAGCTCGGCCAGGAACGGGATCGCATAGCGTTCGCGCAGGCGCTGCGCGTTGTCGCGCAGGATCGCCTCGATGTCCTGCGGACGCGCCATCAGCGCTTCGTAGCGCACGCGCATCGGCGCGATCTCGGCATCGATGCGCTCGAACAGCTGCTGCTTGGCCTCGCCCCAGCCGATGCCGGCGGCGAACGCCTGCGCGAACGCGGCCGTCTCCTCGGCGCTGGCGAAGGCCTGGTACAGCTGGAACAGCGCAGAGCCCTCGGTCTCCTTCGGCTCGCCGGGCGCGCGCGAATCGGTGACGATGGCGAACACCCGCTTCTTCAGCTCCTCGCGCGGGGCGAACAGCGGAATGGTGTTGTCGTAGCTCTTGCTCATCTTGCGCCCGTCCAGCCCGGGCAGCGTCGCCACCTGCTCGTCGATCAGCGCATCGGGCAGCACGAAGTGCTCGCGGCCGTAGACGTGATTGAAGCGCTGCGCGAAATCGCGCGCCATCTCGATGTGCTGGATCTGGTCGCGGCCCACCGGCACCTGCTGCGCCTTGAACAGCAGGATGTCGGCGGCCATCAGCACCGGATACATGAACAGGCCGGCGGTGACCCCGGCATCGTCGTCCTCGCCGTCGGCGCGGTTCTTGTCCACCGCCGCCTTGTAGGCATGCGCGCGATTGAGGATGCCCTTGCCGGCGACGCAGGTCAGGAACCAGGTCAGCTCGTTGGTCTCCGGCACGTCCGACTGGCGGTAGAACCACACCTGCGCCGGATCCAGGCCCGCCGCCAGCCAGGTCGCCGCGATCTCCAGGGTCGAGCGCTGGGTCCGCGCCGGGTCCTGCGCCTTGATCAGGCTGTGCAGATCGGCCAGGAAGAAGAAGCTCTCGATGCCGGGACGCCGGCTGGCCTGCAGCGCGGGGCGGATGGCGCCGACGTAGTTGCCAAGGTGCGGCGTGCCGGAGGTGGTGATGCCGGTGAGAACGCGGGTGGTCATGCGGAATGGACGGTCAGGGGGAAACCCGGCGAGTTTACCCGCTGCGCGACAACCCCGTTCCGGCGCGTGGTGCGTTCAATCCGGCGTCCCCGTCCTGGAGTCGCCGCGATGCACGTTCCTGCTCCGTCCCTGCCCCGCCGTTCCCGTTCCCTCGCCGTGCTCGCCTTCGCGCTGCTGTGCATCGGCGGGCTGTGCGGCTTTCGTCCATGGCCGTCGCCACCGAGCTCGGCGCCGGCGGTGCAGCTGCAGGTGATCGATCGCGATGCCGGCGACGATCCGCTGCCCGCGCATGCCTGGCGCGGCGAGCGCTGGATCGCCGCCACGCCCGGCCACCGCTACGCGCTGCGCCTGACCAACCTGACCGGGGCGCGGGTGCTGGTGGTGCTGTCGGTGGACGGCGTCAACACGGTCAGTGGCCAGACCGCGGCCAGCGACCAGCGCGGCTATGTGCTGGCGCCGTGGCAACAAACCGAGATCGCCGGGTGGCGCAAATCGTCCGAGGACGTGGCGCAGTTCGTGTTCACCGACCTGGAGGACAGCTATGCGGCACGCACCGGACGTCCGCGCAACGTCGGCGTGATCGGCATGGCGGTGTTCGACGAAGCGCGGGCATGGCCCGATACCGTCCCGGGGAACGCAAGCGTCGACGCCGAGAGAGCTTCCAACGCAGCCGCGCGCGCGGCAACGCCCGGCGTCCCGACGCCGGAAGCAATGCCTGCACCGGCAGCGGCCGCCGACGCCCCGCAACGCAGTGCGGCCGCGCCCCTCGCGTCGGCACCGTCCGCGGACGCACGCACGTATGCACGCGAAGGCACTTCCGCTGCCCGCGTGCAGCAGCGCCTGGGCACCGGCCACGGCGCGCGCGAGTGGTCGCCTTCGCGCGTCACCGAATTCGAGCGCGCCAGCGACGTGCCGATGCAACGGACCGAGCTGCGCTACGACAGCCGCGCACGGCTGATCGCACGCGGCGTGCTGCCGCGGAACCTGCCGCCGCGGCGCGTGGCGGTTGCGCCAAGCGCGTTTCCCGGCGACTACGTGCCCGATCCGCCGGAGCGCTGAACTTCCCGCGCGTGCAAAAAGCACGGGCCGCAATGCGGCCCGTGTCGACGACGCTGCGGCGGTGTGCGCCTCAGTCGTGGTATTCCTTGCCCAGGCTGTCGCGGAACGCGTGCACTTCCTTCTCGGCGCGATCGCGCGCCCAGCCGTAACGCTCCTGCAGCTTGCCGGCCAGGTACTGGGTATTGCCTTCGGCAACGTCGAAGTCGTCGTCGGTGAGGTCGCCCCACTGCGCCTTGATCTTGCCCTTGAGCTGGGTCCACTTGCCGGCAATGATGTCTTTGTTCATGGCATCTCTCGTGATGTGTAAGCGGCGCCGTACGCCGCCCGCGCAGCATTGCGCGGCCTGCGTCGCGAACCGATCAACGCAGCGTCAGCGATGCATGAGCATCGTGAACCGTTACGCGGTGGTCGGCAGCCGCGCAAAAAAAAACGGGCCGGCAAGCCGACCCGTTTCTGGTCACCGAGACGAGGCTCAGTTCTTGGCGGCGTCTTGGACCTTCTCGCCCGCCTTCTGCACGTCCTTGCCGGCACCGGCAACGGTGTTGCAACCGGCCAGCAGGCCCACAGAGAACATCGCCAGCAGCATCCACGCAAACGTACGCTTCATAGGTTCACTCCTTGCTTACTTGGTCATGGGACGCGGCACGCAGGCCGCGCGAAACTCAGCACTTGCCCGCGCTGCAATCCTTGGCGGTGTCTTCCACCTTCTCGCCCGCCTTCTGCATGTCCTTGCCGGCGCCGGCAACGGTGTTGCAGCCGGTCAGCACACCAGCGCAAAACAGGGTCAGCATCAACAGGGTGGTCAGTCGCTTCATCGGGTCGTCCTCGGCAATCGCAGGTGGTCGGGGTGGGCGGCGATAGGCGTCGCCGCGCTACCGTCTGGGGGTGAATCTGCCGTCACCACTGTGGATTTCACGTGAATGAACCGGCGACCCATTCAGGGTGAGCCCGCGTCGCTCAGTCCCGCATCAGGGTCGATTTGCCGAACAGGCTCTCCACCAGGTCCACGGCCAGCTCCGCGGTCAGGTTGCGGTGGTCCAGCACCGGATTCAGCTCCACGATGTCCAGCGAGGCCATGCGCCCGCTGTCGGCGATCATCTCCATCACCAGCTGCGCCTCGCGGTAGTTGGGGCCGCCAGGCACGGTGGTGCCGACACCCGGGGCGATGCTGGGGTCGAGGAAGTCCACGTCGAAGCTGACGTGCAGATGGGTGTCGGCGTCGAGCCCGTCCAGCGCCGCCTCCATGGTCCGCTTCATGCCCATCTCGTCGATGTAGCGCATGTCGTACACGTCCACACGATGCTGCTTGATCAGCCGCTTCTCATCCGGGTCGACCGAGCGGATGCCGATCTGCCGCACCTGCTCCGGGCGCAACGCCGGCGCGCTGCCGCCGAGCTCGGTCAGCGCCTGCGGGCCCAGCCCGCACAGGCAGGCCACCGGCATGCCATGCACGTTGCCCGACGGCGTGACCTCGCTGGTATTGAAGTCCGAATGCGCGTCCAGCCAGAGCACGCGCAGCTTGCGGCCCTGCTCGCGGCAGTACCGCGCCACCGCGGTGATCGAACCGATGCCCAGGCAATGGTCGCCGCCGAGCACGATCGGCATGCGCCCGGCGCGCAGCTCGGCGTAGCTGGCCTCCATCAGCGCGCGGTTCCAGGCCACCACCTCGTCCAGGTGGCGGTAGCCGTCGACCGGCGCCTGCCAGGGATTGCGTGGGCCATCGATGTTGCCGATGTCGCGCACCTCGACGCCACGATTGGTCAGCGCCTCGTGCAGGCCGGCGATGCGCAGCGCCTCCGGCCCCATGCGCGCACCGCGATGGCCGGCCCCGATGTCGGTAGGCACGCCGATGAGGGACACCGGCAGAAAGGACGACTTCATGCGCATACGCTCCAGCCAAAAAAGTGACCCAGTCTAGCGGGACCGGCATGGCACGACTCGCCGCGGCGCAGCAGCGAAGGCGCACCGTTGGACGTCGATGGCGGTGGCTGACTAAGCTGCTTCGCCGTTTCTGGAGATCGCCTTGGAAAAACCGTTGACCGTGACCCTGGAGGCCGCGTTCGCCGGGCTCACGTTCCTTCCCTGGTTCGCGTGGGCGCACAACAGCCTCAACCCCATGCTGATCCTGCACGCAGACCACGTGGAGTACCGCGTGCTGCGCACGCGCACCCGTCCGTACCGCGAGATCGCCAGCGTGGACTATCGGAAGGCATGGGGAACCGAGAACGTCGTGCTGGCGTTCCAGGGAGCCAAAACGACCTTCATCGCGAACACCGGGCTGCTCAGGCGCACCAGAGAGGCCATCGCCTTCTTGCAGCAGCAGGGTTGTCCGCTTTCCGCGCGCGCGCAGTCCTTGCTCATGCCGCGAAGCCCGTAGCGCAGCTCGCGACAACACGCGGCGATCCAACCGCGCTTCGGTTGAGCGGCTGTTGCCTCGCGAGTGTGCTGCTGCGTGCTTGCCATCCGCCCCCCCACCACCCTGCTCGCGTGACGCGCAGTTGCTCCCTGCTCGACTGGATGTTCGTGAGGGCACGCGACAGAAAGCAAAAACCCGCTGTTTCAGCGGATTGATGGCGCAGCGCGGACATCTGCGGATGCCGGCGGATCGAAGATGGTGCCGCTTATCCGAATCGAACGGATGACCTACTGTTTACAAGACAGTTGCTCTACCGACTGAGCTAAAGCGGCAAGGTGGACGACGCCCGCGGGCGGGCCCGGGGCAGTCTACCTGCTGGCGCGGGACTCGGCACGCGCGACGGCGCGGCGCCGGACACCGGCAGGCGCGGCATTCTAGCGCAGCGTGCCGCAGTCCACGGTGCGCTGGCGCGCGGCGCCGAGTTGGCGGCGCAAGGTCGCGGCCTGTGCCGCGGAGTCGGCGCGCAAGTCCAGCCACCAGCGCGACTGGCCGCTGCCGCCGCTGGGGATCAGGTCGGCGTTGAAGCCGGCACGGGCCAGTTCCTGGCGGCGGCGCTCGGCCCCCTCGCGGCTGCGGTACTGGCCCAGGGCGATGGCATTGCCGGCATCGCCCTGGCGCAACGGGTAATAGTCGCGGATGCCGGCGGCGACGATGCGCTCGGTGGCCTGTTTGAGGCCGTCCTCGCCGCCGATGGTCGGCAGGATCACGCGGAAGCTGGTGGCATCGCTGTCGGCCGCCTCGCGCAGGCGCGGACGCGGCGCTCCCGGGGCCAGCGCGGCGACGGCGGCCTGCGCCGCGTCGCGGTCCGGGTACGGTCCTACGCTCAGGCACACCGCCGCGTCGGCGGCGGGCTTCGCCGCAGGCTCGACCTGGCTCTGGGTTGGAGCGGGCGCAGGCACGGCAGCGGGCGGCGTGGGCGCAGTGGACGGTGCGGCGGTCGTGGGAGCCGCCGGTGCGTCAGCCTGCGCCGGAACCGCTTCGACAGTATCGGCGGCGGCGACGGTGTCGGCCTTCGCATCGGCTGGCGCGGCGACAGGCGCAACGGCCGGCGGAGTGGGCGCAGCGGCCGGTGCCGGCGTCTCGTTGACCAGTTGCAGCGTCGCCACCCCGGCCGGCACGGCCGGCATCGGCACCGGGGGCGGCGTCGGCGGCTGCATCGCCCACCACACCGCGACGCCGAGGTTGAGGATGGTCAGGACGACGAGCAGGGCGCGAACGAGCATGGCCGGATTCTAGAGCGTGCGATGCAGCTTGGGAGAGACAGAGACGTCTGCGTGGGACGTGGCGACCTCGCCGCAACGGCCGCCTGCGCCGGCCCGCTCAGGCGGCACCGGCACCGGCCACGGCGTGCGCCTGCGCCCACAGCGCCAGTCCGTCCAGGACCAAGGCGGGGCGCTGCTCGGCCGACGGCAGTGCGTGCAACAGCGGCGGCACCCCACCGCCGTGCAGCAGCAGCCGCGGTCGGCGTCCGAGCAAGGCCTCGCCCTGCTGCAGGCTGCGTTCGATCAGCGCCACCGCCGCGCCGTCGCAGCCGGAGGCCAGGGCGTCGGCGGTGTCGGCGGCGAACTCGTGGTAATCGCCGCCCTCGGCCGGCAACTGCGCCGCCTTCTGCTGCAGGGCCTGGCGCATCACCGTGGGCGACGGCGCGATGCGGCCGCCGCGATGCAGGCCATCGCGGTCGAGCAGGTCCACGGTCAGCGCCGTTCCCACGCCGACCACCAGCACGTCGCCGCCGCCATGCGCGGCGAGCAGGGCCAGGAACCGGTCCACGCCGAAGGCCTGCGGTCGCGCGTAGGCGATCCGCACCCCGGCACAGGCAGCCTCGGTGCGCGCCACCTGCACCTGCGCGAAGCGGCTGCGCAGCGCCTCCAGCACGGTGGCGGTCAGGGCCGGCGCGGCGACACTGGCGACGTAGGCGGTGCCACCCTGCGGCAGCGCCGCGACCGCCGCCGCGTCCATCGCCTCGGCACCATGCGGCCAGGCCTGCACCGCGCCCACCTGCCCGTGTTCCAGCGCGGCAAACTTGAAGCGCGAATTGCCCAGGTCGAACAGCCAGTCGCTCATGCCGGCCTCACGCTGACGTCGCCCGCATGCAGCGGCTGCTCGCCGTCAGCGAAGGCCACCCGCAGCGCGCCGTCCTCGGCCAGCCCCAGGGCCGTGCCTTCGCGCACCTGGCCACCATCGTCGATGCGCACGGCGCGTCCGACCAGCAGATCCAGCGCGGCGTAGCGCGGCAGGAACGGCGCCAGTCCCTCCGCGTCGAACAGCGCCAGCGCCGGCAGCAGCTGCGACAGCACCGCCGCGGCGATCGCGTTGCGCGACACCGCGCCGCCGGCCAGCCGCGTCAGGTCGGTCCACGGCTGGTCGATGTCCGCGGCAGCGGCCGCCGGCATCGCCACGTTCAGGCCCAGGCCGATCACGGCCCGCGCCGGTCCGGCGAACTCGCCGCCGCCTTCCACCAGCAGGCCGCCCAGCTTGCGCCCGTCGGCCAGCAGGTCGTTCGGCCACTTCAGCCCGACCGTGGCGAATCCGGCCGCACGCAGGGCTTCGGCCACGGCCACGCCGGCCGCCAGGCTCAAGCCGCCCAGCCGGCCCAGCCCGCCCTGGAAGCTGCGCGCCACCGACAGATACAGATGCGCCGCCAGCGGCGAGGCCCAGACCCGGCCACGGCGGCCACGGCCGCCGGTCTGGCGCTCGGCCAGCAGGACCTCGCTGCCCTGCGCCGGCGCCGGCCGCTGCAGCAGGGTGGTATTGCTGGAGACCAGGCTCCAGGCGATCTCCAGCCCGGCCAGCTCGGCGCCCACCGGCCCGCTCAGTCCGGCCCGGATCGCCGCGGCGTCGAGCAGTTCCAGCGGCCGTGCCAGGCCATAGCCCTCGCCGGCCCGGCCCTCGATCTCCACCCCGGCCGCGCGCAGCGCCTGAATGCGCTTCCACACCGCCGCCCGGGTCAGCCCGCAGGCACGCGCCAGGGCATCGCCGGACAGGGGCCCCTTGCTGAGCCTGGCCAACAGTTCGCGCTCGTCCAACGCCGGTTCCATCGCCTCGTTCCGCCCCTGGGCGTGCAGTGGCGCGCCCTCGTGAACCGAAAAGTATGCGGCAACGCCCCCCGGGCGCCCAGGGCCGGAGCCCTGCAGCGGGTGAAAACCGCGTTAGAATCGGAATTCACCGCCGCTCGCCCTGGATGCCGACGATGCGCCGTTCCCTGTCCTGCCTGCTCCTGTTGCTGCTGCCACTCGCCGCCGCCCACGCGTCCAACGTGCTGGCGGAGAAGCCGCACACCGACTGCACCTACGGCGACGCGGCCGATGCCGACAGCACGCCGACGCGCCCGCCCGCAGCGATGCATGCGCCCGCCTCCACCGGCAAGCCGGCCTCGACCACCACGGGCGGCGGCAGCGACAGCGACCTGGTGCCGCGCATGCGCATGCCGAAGTGGCACAGCTTCCTGCCGGGGATGTTCCGCTGATCCCACGCTGGCTGCGCGGGCTGTGGTCGAAACCCGCCGCTATCGATGACGCCACCTGGCAGGCCGTGCGCCGCAACTGCGCCTGGGTCGCCGCTCTGGATGCGCCGCGCGAACAGCGCCTGCGTACGCTGGCCAGCGAATTCCTGCATCGCAAGACCATCTCGCCGCTGGGCGGCCTGCAGCTGGATGCCCGGCAGTGCGGCCTGCTCGCCGCACTGTGCTGTCTGCCGCTGCTGGAGTACGGCAGCGAGGGCATGCGCGGCTGGTCGCAATTGCTGGTCTACCCGGACGCGTTCCGCGTGCAGCGCAGCCATGTCGACGCGGCCGGCGTGCTGCACGAGTGGGAAGACGAACTGATCGGCGAATCCTGGGACAGCGGCCCGTTGATCCTGTCCTGGGCCGACGTGCAGGCCGACCTGGACGATCCACGTGCCGGCTACTGCGTGGCGGTGCACGAAATGGCGCACAAGCTCGACGTGCTCGACGGCGCCCTGGACGGCACGCCGCTGCTGCCGCGCGCCTGGCAGCGGCAATGGGCCGACGATTTCCAGCGCAGCTACGACGCCTTCTGCGCGCGCGTGGACCGCGGCCGCGCCAGCGAGATCGACGCCTACGCCGCCGAAGCGCCGGAAGAATTCTTCGCGGTGGTCAGCGAATATCACTTTTCCGCGCCAGAGCGGCTGCAACGCGAGATGCCGGAAGTGGCGGCGCATCTGGCGCGGTTCTATGGTCGCTCTCCGTTTGCCGCGGACTGAGCGGCCATCGCGTCTTGAGGCATCGCTTCAAGACGTCGCCGCGATGAACGCGACAACGCATGCGTTACGGGGAGTCGAGCGCGTCACGCGTCGGGACTGAAGTCCCTCCCACAGTGCACCCGTCGCGGCTGAAGCCGCCCCTACAGGACATTTCCCGAATCCCTCCATCGCGGAAAACGCGTCACACCAACTTCAAATCCCGCGCGTGCGCCTGCGGGAACACCTTCTGCAACTGTGTCGGCGACAGCCCCCACATGCGACCGAGCAGGCCGGCGAACATGTCGCGGTAGTTGGTCAGCACCGGGTAGTCGCGGTCCTGGAACAGCTTGTCCTTGCTCACCGCCACCTGCTCGCCGGCGATGCGGCCGCCGTTGACCCCGCCACCCAGCACCCAGTACGTGGTGCCGTGGCCGTGGTCGGTGCCCTTGTCGCCGTTCTCGCGGAAGGTGCGGCCGAACTCGGACAGCACCACCACCACGGTGTTGCGCCACTCCGGTCCCAGCGCCTCGGCATAGGCCGACAGCCCCTCGGACAGGTTGGCCAGGTTGTTGGCCAGCGCGCCGTCGGTGCTGCCCTGGTTGACGTGCGTGTCCCAGCCGCCGACATCGACGAAGCCGAGCCGGTAGCGCTCGCGCATCAGCGTGGCGATGCGCCGTGTCTCGTCGGCGAAGGTGCGTGCGCTGGCGGCGCCGCGGTTGGCCTGCTGCATCTCGTCGCGCAGGGCCTGCGAGACCTGCTGGCGCAGCGCCAGGCCGTCGTGCGCGGCACTGGCCAACTGGGTGCCGTGGTACATGCCGGCGAGGATGTCGGCCTGGCGCTGGTCGAAGGCCGGGGTCGGATTGCGCTTGAGCGAGAGATTGGGAATGTCGCCGCCGCCCTGGAAACTCAGCGGCAGCGAGTCGGTGAAGGCGATCGACGGCGTGCCGGTGGCCACCTGCGACAGCCGCGCCAGGAAGCCGGTGCGGTAGTCGCTGCGCTGCCCGGCCGGTTGCCCGGCCTCGATGCTGTCCTGGGTCTCGAAGTGGCTGCGCGACAGGTCGTCGGTGCCGGCGAAGGGCACAAAGGCCAGCTGCTTGTCGTTCCACAGCGGCATCAGCGTGTCGCGCAGTCGCGGGTTCAGGCCCCACTGGCTGTCCAGCGCAATGGCGCTGTTGGGATTGGCCGGATCCGGCCTGGCGATCGCCAGGCTCGGCCGCGAGGCGTAGTAGAAATCGCTCGCGTACGGCACCAGCAGGTTGTTGCAGTCGTAGCCGCCGCGCAGGAACACCACCAACAAACGCGGCGACGGCGCCGGTGCGGCGAACAGGCGCCCGGCGAACGGCAGGCTGGCCGCAGCGGCGGCGGACGCGAGCAAGAAGCGGCGACGGTGCATGGCGGATCTCCGTGCGGCGAAGGCCGCGGTCAGCGGTAGTTGAAATCGGGCGAGGCCAGCAGGTAGCCGTTCCACTCCTGCTGCGAGCGCGCCTGCGCCAGCGCCTGGCGCGTGGCGTCGCTCAATTGCGGCTCGATCGCGTGGTAGTACAGCGGCGTACTCAGTTGCGGGAAGCCGCCGCGCTGCTGCCCCTCGACGGTGAACAGCTGGGTGTTGCCGTTGCCGATCGCACGCGCGATCTCGAAGCGCTGCGCCATTTGCCCGGAACTGTTCCAGGCACTGGACTGCAGCGACCAGCCATCGGGCGTGATCCGTCCGAAGCTCGGCTCGCCCATCTGGTTCAACCAGCCCAGCAACGGCTGCGGATTGACGATGGTCTGCCCGTCGTAGGCCAGGCGCAGCGCCGAGACCAGGAAGCGGTACGGATCCTTGAACTTGTGCGGCGCGCCGGCCGCCATCTCCGGTGCGGTGAACATCACCTGCAGCACTGCCGCGATGTCGCCGTCGCTGCGCTGGAACGTGCGCGCCATCTTCTCCACCAGCGCCGGCGGCGGATCGTCGGCGACGAAGTACTCGGCCAACTGCCGCGAGATGAAATGCGCGCATGCCGGCTGGCGCACGATCAGTTGCACCGCGCGCTCGACCTCGTCGAAGCCGCCGCCGGCGATGCGCTGGCCGAGCAAGGTCTTGTCGCCGGGTTCGTGCCGCGCCGGGTTGAACTCGAACGCGCCACGGCGCACATACTGCGCCTGCAGCGCCGGCGGCAGCTTCGGCGGACCGTCGCGGTCGACCGGCGCGATGCCGACGCCGGTGAGGATCAGCGCCAGTTGCTGCACGTCCTTCTGCGTGTAGCCGGCATCGACGCCGAGGGTATGCAGTTCCATCAACTCGCGCGCGTAGTTCTCGTTGACCTTGCCTTTGGCGTTCTGCGCGTTGTCCAGGTACTCCAGCATCGCCGGACTCTCCAGCGTCGCCATCACCAGGTCGGAGAACTTGCCCAGCGCGTGCGGGCGGATCGCGTTGTCGGCGTAGTCGGCCACGGTCCAGTGCAGGCGGCCCTTGTCGGCGAACACGCTGAAATGATTGAGCCAGAACCACACCATCTGCTCGCGCAGCTGATCCGGCGCGTAGATGGAACGCAGCAGTTGCGCCTGGCGTGCCTGGTTCAGCAGCAGATCGCCGCGCTGCTGCGCGGCCTTCTTCGCCGCGACCTTGGCATCGCCATCCGGCATCGCCTTGATCGCCTGCTGCGCGGCGGCCTGCTGCTTGAGCAACTCCTGGACCGGCGTGTGCAATGCCGCGTAGCCGTCCAGTTGCGCGCGCACCGGCGCCGGCAGGGCGGCATCGCCACCGTCGGCCTGCAGTTGCTCGCGCAGGAAGCGCTTGCGGCCATCGCGCTCGAACTGCGCCACGCTGGCGCTGTCCAGGCCGGTGGTCATCGACTGCAGCCAGCGCGCATCGTCGCGCTTGAGCACCTTGTCGGTGGCAGCGATGGCGCCGACGGTGAACAGCACCAGCAGCAACGACAGCAGCAACCGCTGGGTATTGCGCAGCGCGCGCCGGCCGCGCACGCGCAGACGCGTTGCTGCAGGACGATGCCGGGATGCGGACATGCGGGGCTCCTGGACGAAAAGCGGCGTGAAGACCGGCGCAGTATCGCCAGCTGCGCGCCAGTCGCGTTAAGCCTCTGTCGGAAACCTCCCGGTCATTTGCACGGGATTCACCTGCTGCTGCACTGCAGCGGCGCGCGCGGCCGCTCGATTGGCGCGGGTCGTCGCTGTGCAGCGGGATGCCGGTCCCAGACCAGCACAGGAGCGCGCTGTGGGGCTTACAACCCCGGCGGCAGGGTGACCAGGAAGCGCGCCCCGCCCAGCTCCTCGGAGCGGCTCACCTGCAGTTCGCCGCGGTAGCCCTTGACCAGGTCCTGCACGATCGCCAGGCCGATGCCGTGGCCATGCACGCGCTCGTCGCCGCGCACGCCGCGCTGCAGGATGTGCGCCACTTCCTCCGGGGCGATGCCGGGGCCGTCGTCCTCCACGGCGATGATCAGGCCGGCACGGCGGCTGCCGGCGGCCGGCTCCGGGCGCACGCTCAGCAGCACCCGCCGGCGCGCCCACTTGAACGCGTTCTCCAACAGGTTGCCGAGCAGTTCCTGCAGGTCGCCGGGCTCGCCATGGAAACGCGCGCTCGGCTCGATGTCGAACTCGCACAGCACGCCCTTGGCCGCGTAGACCTTCTCCAGGCCGCGCACGATCTCCTCGGCGTTGGGCTCGATCGGCAACGGTGCGGCGAACAGCTTGTGGCCGCTGGAGGCGGCGCGCGCGAGTTGGTAGGACACCAGGTTGTTCATGCGCCGCAACTGCACGTCCAGCTCTTCGCGCAGCTCCGGCCCCTGCGCACCGCTGTCGAGCTGGGTGCGCAGCACCGCCAGCGGCGTCTTCAGGCTGTGCGCCAAGTCGGCCAGGGTGTTGCGCTGGCGGTCCAGGTTCTCGCGCTCGCTCTCGATGAAGGCGTTGATGCTGTCGGTCAGCGGCTCCAGTTCGCGCGGGTGGCGATCGCCCATGCGCATCGCTTCGCCGCGCTGCACCTTGGTCAGTTCGTTGATCACTCGGCGCAGCGGGCGCAGGCTCCATTGCAGGATGAAGGCCTGCAGCACGAGCAGGATCAGGCCGGCGCCGCCGAGGTTGAACCACACCCGGCCGCGGAACACGCGCAGCTGCGCACCCAGCGCGCGGGTGTCCTCCATGATGTAGATGGTGACCGGGGTTTCCTTGTCGCGGCGCACGTAGGCCAGGCCGATGCCGTAGCGGTAGACCTCGCCTTCGCTGCCGTCGATCTGGGTCATCGGCCAGGGGCCGTCGAAGGTCTCCTGGCGCGGTTCGAGCATGCCGCCGCGGGGCGGCAGCGGACCTTCGCTGGACATCGAGATCCAGCGCTCGTTGGGCATCACGATCTGCGCGTACAGGCCGCTGCCGGGCCGGTCGAAATGCGGGTCCGGCGGCGGCTTGTCGTTGTTGATGTACAGCGAGCCGTCGCGGGCTACGTCGATGTTGTTGGCGTAGGCGGTGGCGTAGCTCTTCAGGCGCTCGCGCAGGTTGCTCAGCGCGGTGTCGGCGAACGCCTGGTCCAGCGCGTAACCGGCCGCGGCCAGGAACGCCAGCAGACTGAGGCTGGCGGCGAGCAGCTGGCGCGCCTGCAGCGAACGCGGGCGCCAGCGCTTGTACCACCTGGGTCGTGCCGCCACGCGGTCGCTTCCTCGGTGTGCTCGCCGGCGCCTGCGATCAGCCTTCGGTGCGCGGAATCGCGAACCGGTAGCCGCGGCCGCGTACGGTCTCGATCGGCTTCAATTCGCCGTCCGGGTCCAGCTTCTTGCGCAGGCGGCCGATGAAGACTTCCAGCACGTTGGAGTCGCGGTCGAAATCCTGCTGGTAGATGTGCTCGGTCAGGTCGGCCTTGGAGACCAGTTCGCCGGCATGCATCATCAAGTACTCGAGCACCTTGTACTCGTAGCTGGTCAGGTCGACGTTGCTGCCACTGACGCTGACGGTCTGCGCCGCGAGGTCCAGCGCGACCGGGCCGCATTCCAGCGTGGGCTTGCTCCAGCCGGCGGCGCGGCGCAGCAGCGCATTGACGCGCGCCAGCAGCTCTTCGACGTGGAACGGCTTGACCAGGTAGTCGTCGGCGCCTTGCTTGAGGCCTTCGACCTTGTCCTGCCAGCTGGAACGCGCGGTCAGGATCAGCACCGGGAACTTCTTGCCTTCGTCGCGCAGCGCCTTGATCAGCTCCATGCCCGACATCTTCGGCAGGCCGAGATCGATGATGCCCACGTCGAAGGGCACTTCGCGGCCCATGTACAGGCCTTCCTCGCCGTCCTGCGCCGCATCCACCGCAAAACCTTCGCGCTTCAGGCGAGCGGCCAGGGTCTCTCGCAGCGGAGCTTCGTCTTCGACCAGAAGGATACGCATAACTCTCCCTAGTAACTTACAGGTGGCCGGTGGCCGGGGCGGTGTGTGGAACCTGAACCGAACTATCCGGACTCACGGGTGATCGTCGCGTGGTGGCTCCGGAGGCTCGCCCGACCGCGGCGCCCGCGGCGGTGCCGCACGGCCAGGCTGCGGATCGTCCATGTAGCGTACCCGCCCACGGCCATCCATGTACTTGACGCGGTTGATGTCGCGGCCGTCGAACGGCACGCGCTCGGCGCCAAGGATCTGCCCCCCGGTGGAGCGCTGCACCCGACGCACCGCGTCGGACAGCGAGCTGCCGCCATAGTCCCGATTACGCCCCGCGTCGCGCTCCGGCGGCGCCATCACCCCCGGCATGGGCGGCTGCTGCGCACGGCCGTGGCCAGCCGCGACCGACGCCAGCGCGAGCGCGAACACAGCGGCGAAGCGGTAGTGGCGGGAAGCGGAAGAAGTCACGACGGGCATCCTAACGGACTGATCGGAAACGTTCAAAACTTGTGAAGCGCGACACCTCGCGGGAACGGCGGCGACCTCGAGAAATCGAGGCAAATTCTTGATTTTTCGGGGTGAATCCGGTCTGAACTTTTCCGGGCGCCACGGGCGACATTCAGTCAAATGAACCTGCCGAAGACCGATGCAAGGGCCGCGCCAGCGCTCTGGAGAGGCCCTCGCCAGGTACTTCAGGGCGTCTCCCGGCAGGCAGAGACTAGTCGCCAGACCCTGAACAGACTCCCTGAACGAGCAGGGGGAAAAGTGGGATCCGGGTCCGCCACCGAGCAGGCCGCCATGTCGTCGGACGCCTCTGCGCGGAGGCGATGACGGCCCGCCGCCACGCAGCAGTTTCGGTCCGAAGACGCTCCCTGGACCGGCTCAGGCCGCGGCGCGCGCCGCCCCGTCGGTGACCGCCAGCGCCCGCTCCAGCAGCGCCCAATCGGCCCCGGGGCGGTGCGCCCCTTCGCTGAGGACCTGGCGGAAGGCACGGCCGCCGGGCTGGCCGTGGAACAGGCCGAGCAGGTGCCGGGTGATGTGCTTGAGCGCCAGGCCCTCGGCCAGGCGCGCCTCGACGTAGGGGCGCAGCGCGCGCAGCAACTCGGCGCGCGGGCGCAGTGCGGCGCCGGTCAGGGCCGCGTCCAGCCGGTGCAGGACGTAGGGATCGTGGTAAGCGGCGCGGCCCAGCATCACCCCTTCCACCGCCTGCAACTGCGCCTGCGCCGTCTCCACCGCAGCCAGGCCGCCGTTGAGCACCACCTGCAGCTGCGGCCGCTCGCGCTTGAGCCGGTGCGCCCAGTCGTAGCGCAGCGGCGGCACTTCGCGGTTCTCCTTCGGCGACAGGCCCTGCAGCCAGGCATTGCGCGCATGCACCACGAACAGCCCGCAGCCGGCCGCGGCGACCTGGTCGACGAAGGCCAGGAACACCGCGTAGTCGTCGTCCTGGTCCACGCCCAGCCGGCATTTCACCGTCACCGGGATGTCGACGGCCTCGACCATCGCCGCCACGCATTCGGCGACCAGCGCCGGCTCGCGCATCAGGCAGGCACCGAAGCGCCCGGCCTGGACCCGGTCGGACGGACAGCCGCAATTGAGGTTGATCTCGTCGTAGCCCCAGTCCTGGCCGATCCGCGCCGCCTGCGCCAGCAGCGCCGGCTCGCTGCCGCCGAGCTGCAGCGCCACGGGATGCTCGGACGCATCGAAATCCAGCAACCGCGCGCGATCGCCCAGCACCACCGCATTGGCGTGCACCATCTCGGTGTACAGCCGCGCCGACGGCGCCAGCAGCCGGTGGAAGACCCGGCAATGGCGGTCGGTCCAGTCCATCATCGGGGCGACGGACAGGCGCAGCGAGGCGGCGTAGCGCTGGTGCTCGGCGCTATTCGACTGATCCGCGCTGCTTTTTGGGGTTTCCATTGTCTGCAATTTTAGCGCGGTACACCGTTCGCTGCTGAGGGGGCCGCGTGCGCTTTTTTTGAGTCTGCGGCTAGGCATCTACCAAGACACGGTCGTCCGCGTCTCGCACGGACCCGCGCGCCGCAGCGCGCGGGCGGGAGCGCTTCAGCCGATCTGAGCCAGGTTGTTGATGCCGAACTGCGGCACGATCAGATTGGGGATTTCGACGATGTTGTTGGCGGGAATGCCCGACGCGCCGATGGTGCCGATCGAGGCCAGATAGCCGGGATCGGACGCCCCGGGATGGGCGAAGATCACCAGCACGCTGGCCGTCGGCGGCCCGCCGAGGCTGGCCAGCGCGGCGGCCACATCGGCTGCGGAAACGTGGCCTGCATTGGAATGGTTGACCCAGGCCGCAGGCACGGCATTCGGGTCGGTGGAGACGTAGATGACCGCGGCGCAGGTGATCAGGCCGAAGGCGCGGGTGATGCCGGGTACCGGGCCGATGGCCTGGGCCGCCGATGCGTTGACGCCCAAGTCGTTGCCGGCTCCGGCCAGATAGGGCAAGGGACCGGCCACGACGCCGTTCTGCACGTCCGTGACGAAGCGGCTGATGTTCACTGGATGACCGAAAGTGCCGTTGTGGTTGTAGATGGGCATGACGATGTCCTTGGCTGATGGGAGTGGGATCGGCGCTGACGCACTACGCCGCCGCCACGCCGCGGCGCAATCAGGCGTATCCGTATTTGCCGATGCCAGTGACCAGGAACGCAGGCGCACCCTTGATGTGAAACGCACCGCGGCGCATTGCGAGGGCCCTTGACCGCCCGCCGCATCCGGCCTATCGTGCGCTCGCCGAAGGTATTCATCGCTTCATTCGGATGAAGGGATGAATTTAAACGGGAATCCGGTGACGGCCGGCGCCGCAAGCGCCTGCCCATTCCGGAGCTGCCCCGCAGCGGTGAATGGAAACGACCTCCGTCAATGGCACTGGGCCGGCGCATGCAGGCCTGGGAAGCGACGGACAGTAGGTGCGCAGCCAACGTGGTGCGCGTGTCCATCAGCCCGAATACCGGCCCCGGCCGGAGGACCGTGCGTCCTCCGATTCGACCTGGCGCCTCCGCGGGGAGGCGGCCGGACCGCGACCCGGCCTTGCGCCACGCCGCGCCGTCCGCCTGCCCGCGCGGTACCGGTTCGCCCGCGGGGGCGAAGGTCGCTGGCGTGGCGGGCGGTCCGTGCGAACGGGGCGCGCGGCGCGCGGTTCCTTCGTTCCTCAATGCCCTTGAACGCAATGAGGAAACGCAACATGACGATCGTGACCAACCTGGGCTTCCCGCGCATCGGTGCGCGGCGCGAGCTCAAGCAGGCGCTGGAACGCTACTGGCGCCGCGACATCGACGGCGCGCAACTGCAGGACACCGCACGCGACCTGCGCCTGCGCCACTGGCAACTGCAACGCGAGGCCGGGGTGGACGTGCCGCCCAGCAACGACTTCAGCCTGTACGACGCGATGCTCGACACCGCGTTCCTGTTCGATGCGATCCCGCAACGCTACCGCGCGCTGGCCGATGCCGATCCGCTGGCCGGCTACTTCGCGATGGCGCGCGGCACGCAGGAACACGGCCTGGACCTGCACGCGCTGGAAATGACCAAGTGGTTCGACACCAACTACCACTACCTGGTGCCGGAGCTGGCGCGGCGCCAGCACTTCCGCCTGCGCGGCGACAAGCCGGTGGTGGAGTTCCTGGAAGCCAAGGCGCAGGGCATCCAGACCCGGCCGGTGCTGATCGGGCCGGTGACCTTTCTGGCGCTGTCCAAGACCGTGGACGGCAGCGACCGCTGGGCGTTGCTGGACAGCCTGCTGCCGGTGTATGCCGAATTGCTGCAGCGCCTGCATGCGGCCGGCGCTGGCTGGGTGCAGCTCGACGAACCGGCGCTGGTATTGGACCTGGACGAGGCCGCACGCGCTGCCTATCGCCGCGCCTATGATTTCCTTTCGCAGGCGCCGCGGCCGAAGCTGCTGTTGACCAGCTACTTCGGCGAGTTGGGCGACAACCTCGAGCTGGCGATGGCGCTGCCGGTGGACGGCATCCACGTGGACCTGGTGCGCGGCGTGGCGCAACTGGACGCGGTGCTGCAGGCCTTGCCGGCCGGACGCGTGCTCTCGGCCGGCCTGGTCAACGGCCGCAACGTGTGGCGCACGCCGCTGGACAACGCGCTGACCCTGGCACGCTACGCCGCCGGCCATGTCGGCCGCGAGCGGTTGTGGCTGGCGCCATCGTGCTCGCTGCTGCACGTGCCGGTGGATCTGCAGCAGGAGACCAAGCTGGACCGCGAACTGGTCGGCTGGCTGGCCTTCGCCAGGCAGAAGCTGCAGGAACTTCGCACCCTGGCCGATGCGCTGGACGACCAGCCGCAGGCGCAGGCGGGGCTGGACGCGGCGCGCGATGCGTTGGCCAGCCGTCGCGCCTCTGCGCGCGTGCATCGCGCCGAGGTGGCGCGGCGGGTGGACGCGCTGACCGACGACGCCGGCCGCCGGCAGTCGCCGTACGCGCAGCGCCGGCAGGCACAGCAGGCGGCGCTGCGGCTGCCGCTGTATCCGACCACCACGATCGGCTCGTTCCCGCAGACCGAGCAGGTGCGGCAGGCGCGTGCGCAGCACAAGGCCGGCAAGCTCGACGATGCCGCCTACGACGCGTTCCTGGCCGCCGAGACCGAACGCTGCGTGCGTGCGCAGGAGCAACTGGGCCTGGACGTGCTGGTGCACGGCGAGTTCGAGCGCAACGACATGGTCGAATACTTCGGCGAGCAGCTCGACGGCTTCGCCTTCACCCGTCATGGCTGGGTGCAGAGCTACGGCTCGCGCTGCGTGAAGCCGCCGATCATCTACGGCGACGTGCAGCGCCCGGCGCCGATGACGCTGCGCTGGACCACCTACGCGCAGTCGCTGACCGAGCGGCCGATGAAGGGCATGCTGACCGGGCCGGTGACGGTGCTGCAGTGGTCGTTCGTGCGCGACGACCAGGAGCGCGCGCAGACCTGCCGGCAGATCGCGCTGGCGCTGCGCGACGAGGTGCGCGACCTGGAGGCGGCCGGCATCGGCGTGATCCAGATCGACGAGCCGGCGATACGCGAAGGCCTGCCGCTGCGCCGCGCCGACTGGCAGGCGTACCTGGACTGGGCGGTGCAATGCTTCCGCATCGCCGCGGCCGGCGTGCGCGATGCCACGCAGATCCACACCCACATGTGCTACTCGGAGTTCAACGACATCATCGAGGCGGTGGCGGCGATGGACGCGGACGTGATCTCGATCGAGACCTCGCGCTCGCGCATGGAACTGCTCGATGCCTTCGTGCGCTTCCGCTACCCGAACGCGATCGGGCCGGGCGTGTACGACATCCACTCGCCACGCGTGCCGAGCACGCAGGAGATGGTGGCGTTGCTGGAGAAGGCGCGTGCGGTGCTGGATCCGCAGCAACTGTGGGTCAATCCGGATTGCGGGCTGAAGACCCGAGGCTGGGCGGAAACCCGCAACGCGCTGCAGGCGATGGTGGCGGCGGCGCAGCAGTTGCGCAGCCAGCACGCGCAGGCGGCGTGACCTGGCGATGCCCGGCGCCACGTGCGTCGGGCATCGCTGCGCTTGCAGCATGTCCGGCATCCCAGTTCGGCGCGCATTGCTGCATTGCGTCTTTGTCCGGCAATGTGCGCTGGCTATAGCCGCAGGCGAACGCGTGGCGAGGGGGCGCTGCGTCCTCGCCGACGTGCTGCCGGCGGCGCACTGCGTCGCGGTCTCCGGCATGTGCGTCTGCTTCTCAGCACCGCCAGGGAGAGCGCGTCATGCCGAAGCTGTCGAACCTGTCCGCCGTCTGCGTCCTGTGTCTCGTCGTCCCCGCCGCCGCGCTGCACGCGGCCGAACTGATTCCCAAACAACTGGCCGGACCGCCCGAGGAGTTCGCGCAGATGCGCGCACCCGCCCCGGCGGAAGCGGCGATCCTGTCCAAGAGCGCGTTGCTGCCGGTGGAATTCTCCGCCGCGCGCAGCGGCGGCCCGGCGCAATGGCACACCACCCTGCCGGTGGAGAACGGCAAGCTGCGCTTCGTGGTGCTGTCCGGCGACCACGATTGGCAGCCGCGGCTGAACGCACCGGCCACGGCCAGCGCACGCATGGGCACCGCCGCCACGACGCCGCTGCTCGCGCCCAGCGCCAAGGCCACCCAACTGGGCGCCGGCGGCGCCGCACTGCCGGCTCGCGAGTACCGCGTGGACAGCGCCGCCAACGGCGACTGGACCCTGACCCTGCAGGCCGACGGCAGCAGCACGGCGCAGCGTGGCTACGTGCTGATGGAGGGCGATCCACGCACGCAACTGGCGTCCTATCCCAGCGACCGCGCGCAACTGCAGCGCGGCCAGCGCATCGGCCTGACCGCCCTGCTCGGCGGCATCGATGCGCAAGGCGGCGTGTCGCTGGCGCGTAGCGCCGGCAGCGGCCGCATCGACACCGCGCAACTGCGCGTGATCGCGCCGGACGGCTCCGTCAGCCAGTGGCCGATGGCCGACGACGGCCGCCACGGCGACGGCGCCGCGGGCGATGGCGTGTATGCCGGCGACTTCCCGGCGACCGCCACCGGCACCTACATCGCGCAGGTGGTGGTGCATGGTCACGACGCCGGCGGCCAGGCGTTCGTGCGCACCAGCGAGCACGTGCTGCCGGTGCTGGACACCACCTTGCGCATCACCGCCGATGCCGTCGTCGCCAGCGCACAGCCCGGCACCCGGCTGACCCTGCCGATCCCGGTGCGCATCGGCGGCGGCCAGGCGCCGACGCACTACCGCGTGCTCGGCGAACTGTGGGGCACCGGCCGCGACGGCAGCGCGGTGCCGGTGGCCTGGCTCGGCGGAATGCTCGCGCCGCAGGACGGACGCCTGCCGCTGAGCGTGGACGAACGCTGGATCGTCCGCGCCGGCGCGCGTGCGCCGTTCACCCTGCGCAACCTGCGCGTGGAGGATCCGGACAACTTCGTGCCGCTGGCCACGCGCGCGACGTTGCCGCTGACCCTGCCGGCGCTGCGCCGCAGCAGCGTGGCGCGTAGCACCGGCGCGATCGACGAGAGCATGCGCATGGGCGAGCGCCCGGCGCAGCTGAGCACAGCCGCCACCACCGACATGCAGGCGCAGGCCACCGGCAAGCGCCTGGTGCTGGTGCACGGCTACTGCTCGGGCGGCGTGTGGCCGGTGGCGCAGTTCACCAATGCCTCCGCGTTCCTGGACGTCAACCAGAACCGCAGCAACGACCAGTTCGCGCAGCGCCTGGCGCAGTTCGGCAGCCAGTGGAACTCGTTCGGCACGGTGGCGCACAGCCAGGGCGGCATGGCCGCGCTGCATCTGTACGTGTACTACTGGAGCGGCCTGGACAACGCCAGCGGCGGGCGGGTGATGCAGTCGGTGGGCACCCCCTACCAGGGCACCAACCTGGCCGGCATCCTGGCCACGGTGGGCTCGTGGTTCGGCGTGGGCTGCGGCACCAACAACGACCTGACCTACGACGGCGCCAAGGCCTGGCTGGCCGGCATCCCCAACTCGGCGCGGGCGCTGGTGAACTACTACACCACCTCCTTCGCCAAGACCAACTGGTACACCAACGACTACTGCAATGCGGCCTCGGACCTGGTGCTGAGCGATCCGGAGGACGGCACCGTGGAGCAGGTCAACGGCCAGCTGCCGGGCGGCGTCAACCGCGGCCACACCACCGGCCAGTGCCACACCACCGGCATGCGCGATCCGGCGCAGTACCTGGACGCCAGCCGCAACGCGACGATGAACGCCAACGCGGCGCGTTGAGGGCTGGGAATGGGGAATCGGGAATGGGGAATCGGCAGAGCGAACGCCGCGCTGCGGCTGCTGATGGTCCCCTTCCCTATTCCCGACCCCCATTCCCAGCTTCATCGGAAATGCCACCGTGCAGTGACTGGAGAGCGGGGATGATCGTCGATGCAGACGGTCGGCACCGCGACCATGGATTAGGGCAAGCGGGTGCTTAGCCGCTGTTGCTGTTGCTGTTGCTGCTCCCCATTCCCGATTCCCGAATCTCCACTCCCCGCCTCAGCGAAATACCACCGTGCGATGCCCGTTGAGCAGGATGCGATGCTCGACGTGGCGGCGCACGGCGCGGGCCAGCACCTGCGACTCGGTGTCGCTGCCCAGGCGCACCAGTTCGCGCGGGGTCATGGCGTGGTCCACGCGGGCCACGTCCTGCTCGATGATCGGGCCTTCGTCCAGGTCGCCGGTGACGTAGTGCGCGGTGGCACCGATGATCTTGACCCCGCGTGCGTGCGCCTGGTGGTACGGCTGCGCGCCCTTGAAGCTGGGCAGGAAGCTGTGGTGGATGTTGATCGCGCGTCCGGCCAGCGCCGCGCACAGCGTCGGCGACAGGATCTGCATGTAGCGAGCCAGCACCACCAGATCGATGCGTTCGCGTTCGACCAGCGCCAGCAACTGCGCCTCCTGTTCGGCGCGATTGGCGGCGCTCACCGGCAGGTGATGGAATGGCACGCCGTAGGAGCCGGCGAGCGCGGCGAAATCGGGGTGGTTGGAGGCCACCGCGGCGATGTCCACCCGCAACTGCCGGCTGTGCGCGCGGAACAGCAGGTCGTTGAGGCAGTGACCCTGCTTGCTGACCAGCACCAGCAGGCGCGCACGGCGGCGCGCGTCGTGCAATTGCCAGTCCATCGCGTAGTCGGCAGCCAGGGGCTCCAATTGCAGCTTCACCGCGGCGACGATGCCGTCGGCGGGTACGTCGAAGTGCACCCGGAGGAAGAAGCGGCCGCTTTCCTCGTCGCCGAACTGCTGCGCGTCGAGGATGTTGCAGCCGTGCTCGAACAGCAGGCCGCTGACGCGGAAGACGATGCCGGTACGGTCCGGGCAGGACAGGGTCAGGATGTAGTCAGGGCGCATCTGTCGATGATAGGGGAAAGGCGGGGATTCGGGATTCGGGATTCGGGATTCGGGAATCGGGAATCGGGAATCGGGAATCGGGACAGTCCACCTCTGGAACGTGGTGAGGCAACTGTCATGCAGCGACGGCGGACGAAGTCCGCTGTGCATCCGATCTTGCACGGCGTCGGGACTGAAGTCCCTCCCACAGTGCAGTCCCTGACCGTGCCGGTGCTGCAGTGTGAGCGCGGCCTCAACCAGGATGGTGAGAAGAGGCCAAGCCATCCAGTCGAAGCCGGCTTTTCCTTCTCCCTTCGGGACCATGGCCCCCTTTTTGGGGGAAGGTGCCCCGAAGGGGCGGATGAGGGTCCGGGCGCAGCCTCGTGCAGTCGAAACACATCGCATGCGCTGCGCGCCCGGACCCTCACCCCAACCCCTCTCCCGGAGGGAGAGGGGCTAAGAGCCATCCAGCCGGAGCCGGCTTTTCCTTCTCCCTCCGGGACCATGGCCCCCCTTTTTGGGGGAAGGTGCCCCGAAGGGGGCGGATGAGGGTTCGGGCGGAGCCTCGTGCAGCTTGAACTTCGCGTGCGCTGCGCGCCCCGTACCCTCACCCCAACCCCTCTCCCGGGGGGAGAGGGGCTCAGCCATGCTTACCCGGAAACAGGGTCGAAGCTGACGCCTCACCCAGGACGCTGCTCACTCGCCTGCGCTCACTCCGGGCGCAGGCGCAGCGCCAGGCGGCGGTTGACCTTTTCCAGGCGCGCCAGCGAGTCCTCCACCGACATGCCGACCGCTTCGTGAGTGGTGATGTGCGCGCGCAGGTGCGCCGGATCGTCCAGGTCGCCGCGCACCAGGAACACGTTCTCGCCATCCTCCACGTCGCCGATCTCGCGGCTGAGCACCACGTGGTCGACCTGGTCGAAACCGTATTCCTTGGCCAGCGGCAGCAGCCGCGCCACCATGCGCTCGCTGATCGCGTCCGGCGCGCGCCCACAGGCGGCGTCCAGCGCATGCACGCCCTCGCGGATCTGCGCGTACAGGAGATGGTCCGGATGCTCCGGGTGATCGGGCCCGGGCACAGGCTCGCGCACGACCGCGCGCGGCGGCTGGATCGGGGCTCTGTCGCCGGGATCGGACGAATTCGGACTCATGGCATCCTCCTGTGATGCGCCAGCAAATCGCCGCACCTTAGCGGCAAGCGCGCGCCAGGCTCAAGCGGGTGCGCAGTGTGCGGCATGCGCCGCCAAGGTCCGCTGAAGAGCCGTCGGCGCTTCAGGCCTGGCCGGCGCGGCGCGCGGCGACCTTGGCCAGCGCCGCCCAGTCGAGGTCGCCGTCGCCGTGCGCGATCGCCTCGATGAAGGCATCGCGCAGCACCGCCGCCAGCGGCATAGGCACGTGTCGGGTCTCGCCGGCGTTCAGGGCCAGGCGCACGTCCTTCAGGCCCAGCGTGGCCTTGAAGCCGGCCGGGCTGTAGCGCTGTTCGGCGATCATGCCGCCGTAGGTCTGGTAGGCCGGTGCGGCGAACACGGTGCTGGTGAGCATGTCGAGGAAATCGGCCGCTTCCACGCCGTGCCCGCGCACCAGCGCCGACGCCTCGGCCATGGTGCCGATGGCGCTGGCCAGGCACAGGTTGGCGGCGAGCTTCACCGCGTTGGCCTGTTCCGGGGCGGTGCCGAAGTACCAGGTCTTGCGCCCGATGACATCGAGCAAGGGCTGCACCCGCGCCAGCGCCGCGGCGTCGCCGGCGGCGAGCAAATTGAGCTGGCCGGCCGCGGCCACCTCCACCCGCCCCAGCACCGGCATCGCCAGGTAGGCGACGCCGCGCTCGGCATGCAGCGCGTGCAGTTCGCGCGCCAGCGCCACCGAGATCGTGGCCATGTTGACGTGCACGCTGCCGGCGGTGAGCGCGTCCAGCGCGCCGCGATCGAGCAGGGTCTCGCGCACCGCGGTGTCGTCGGCCAGCATCGAGAACAGCACCGGCCCGCGCACCGCATCGGCCGGTTGCGCGGCCTGCTGCGCGCCGGCCTCGAGCAGGGGCTGCGCCGCCGCGGCGCTGCGGTTCCAGACCGTCAACGCATGGCCGGCGCGCAGCAGGTTGAGCGCGATCGGCTGGCCCATCGTGCCCAGGCCGAGAAATCCAATCGTCGTCATTGCAGGCTCCCTGAAGGAATCGAAATGGAGGACGCCACCAGCGCGCGCGGCGCGCCGGTCAGGCGTCGAACACGCCGCGCGCCGCATGCGGCTCGCAACGCAGGTATTGCGGCGACGGGCGTACCCGCGCGCCCAGCGCGGCGGCCGCGTGCCACGGCCAGCGCGGATCGTAGAGGATGCCGCGGGCCAGCGCGATGGCATCGGCACGGTCCTCGGCGAGGATGGCCTCGGCCTGCTGCGGCTCGGTGATCAGGCCCACTGCGATCACCGGCATGCGCACCGCGCGGTGCAGCGCCTCGGCCAGCGGCACCTGGTAGCCGGGCGCCACCGGAATGCGCTGACGCCGGTCCAGCCCGCCGCTGGATACGTGCAGATAATCGCAGCCCTGCGCCTGCAATGCCTGCGCCAGCGCCTCGCTCTGCGCCAGATCCCAGCCGCCGTCCACCCAGTCGGTGGCGGAGATGCGCACGCCCACCGCGATGCTCGGCGCCACCGCGGCGCGTACCGCTGCATGCACGCGCAGCAGCAGGCGCATGCGGTTCTCCAGGCTGCCACCGTAGGCATCGGTGCGCTGGTTGCTCAGCGGCGACAGGAACTGGTGCAGCAGGTAGCCGTGTGCGGCATGCAATTCGATCAGCTCGAAGCCGAGTCGCTCGGCGCGCCGCGCCGACGCCACGAACGCCTCGACGATGGCGTCGATGCCGGCCAGGTCCAGCGCCTGCGGCGACGGGCCGTCGTCGGCGAATGCCTGCGCCGACGGCGCCACCGTCTGCCAGCCGTTCGGCTGCTCGGGCGCGATCGCGCCGCCGCCGTCCCAGGGCTTGTGCGTGGACGCCTTGCGCCCGGCATGCGCGAGCTGGATGCCCAGCGGCATCGGCGACCAACGCCGCACCGAACGCAACACCGTGGCCAGCGCCGCCTCGGTGGCGTCGTCCCATAGGCCCAGATCGGCGTAGCTGATGCGCCCGCGCGGCTCCACCGCGGTCGCCTCCAGGATCAGCAACCCGGCGCCGGACTGCGCCAGTTGGCCCAGATGCTGCACATGCCAGTCGCTGGCACGGCCGTCCTCGGCCGAGTACTGGCACATCGGCGCGATCACGATGCGGTTGGACAGCGACAGCGGCCCCAGCGCGAGGGGCGAGAACAAGTGACTCACGATACGGATCCATGGAAACGCCGCGCGCGGCGCGGCAAGCGACCATTGCACTCCTGCCATGCGGCGCGATCAACCACTGCCGATGGATCAGTTCGTGCCGGGATTCGGAACGCGCGCCGCCGCCGGCAGCAGGAAGGACAGCGCCTGCGCGCACGGCTGCTCCAGCTTCAGGCTCAGCAGATCGTCGCCGCGGGTGCGGCCCAGGTTGACCGCGGCGATCGGCAGGCCGGCCTTGGCCGCGGCCTGCACGAAGCGGAAGCCGGAATAGACCATCAGCGACGAACCCACCACCAGCACCGCGTCGGCGCGCTGCAGATGCGCGAAGGCGCTGGCCACACGCTCGCGCGGCACGTTCTCGCCGAAGTACACCACGTCCGGCTTCAGCACGCCGCCGCAGTGCGTGCAGGCCGGCACCACGAAGCTGGCGAAATCCTCGCCCTCCAGGTCGGCATCGCCGTCGGGCGCCGGCGCGGCCTGCAACGTCGCCCACTGCGGGTTGTGCTGCAGCAGGTGCTGCTGGAACGCCTCGCGCGGCATGCGCCGCTCGCAGCCCATGCAGCGCACCACGTCCAGACGCCCGTGCAGGTCGATGGTGGCGCGGCTGCCGGCGGCCTGGTGCAGGCCATCCACGTTCTGGGTCAGCAGCACTTCGACCTGGCCGCGCGCTTCCAGCTGCGCCAGCGCGGCATGGGTGGCATTGGGCCGGGCATGGCCGAAGCGCGGCCAGCCGAGCAGGCTGCGCGCCCAGTAGCGCTGCCGCGTCGCCAGCTCGCCCATGAAGGCCTGGTAGGTCACCGGCTGCGCACGCTTCCAGTCGCCGGCGGCGTCGCGGTAGTCGGGAATGCCCGAGTCGGTGCTGCAGCCGGCACCGGTCAGCACGAACAGGCGCCGATGGCGGTCGACGAACGCTTCCAGCGCGGACGCCGCTGGCTGTGCGGACGCGGGGTGATCCTGCAGCAACTGCGACATCAGGCGGCTCCCGTCGGTGTGAAGGCGCGCGCCATTGCGGCGGCCGTGCCGCTGTATGTAGTGCGTGCTGGCCGGCAACACAAGGCCTGTGATTGCCGCAGGTGTGGACAGCGCTCGGCACGAACGATGGACCGGCGGCGGCACAGGGTCAGGCAGCGCGCGGACGGCACACGTCTGGTGCCAACGCGGCTCCCATCACAACGGGTTGGCGACCTCGATCAGGTTGCCGTCCGGATCGCGGAAGTACAGCGACAGGATCGGGCCGCGGGCGCCGGTGCGTTGCACCGGCCCGTCCTCGATCGGCACGGCGGCAGCGCACAGTTCCTCGGCCACCTGCGCCAGCGGCGTGGCGGTGAGAAAGCACAGATCGGCCGAGCCCGGCGTAGGCACCCGCGCCTTCGGGTCGAACGCGTGGCCATGCCGATGCAGGTTGATCTTCTGCTCGCCGAACGCCAGCGCCTTGCGGCCTTCGCCGAAGGTCACCACGCGCATGCCCAGCACCCGCGCATAGAACGCGCAGGTCGCCTCGATGTCGGCGACGGTGAGGACCAGATGGTCGAGATGGTCGATCTGCATTGCGGAACCCTCGTTGGATGACGGCCGCGCGGTTCACTCGCCGCGCGGCGGATGCGACCCGAAGCGGCCGTAGGGGCGGCTGTCGTCGGCGCCGCGGCGCAACACCTGCGCGGCGACCAGGCCGATGCCCAGCAACACCAGGCAGCACGCGACCAGTGCGCTCCAGCCGCCGTGCTGCCACGCCGCGCCGCTGAGCGAGCCGATCACGCTGGCGCCGGCGTAGTACGCCAGCAGGTACAGCGACGCGGCATGGCCCTTGAACTGCCCGCCCAGGCGCCCGACCCAGGCGCTGGCCGCCGAATGCGCGACGAAGAAGCCGATGGTCAGCAGCACGATGCCGGCGATGACCGGCACCAGCGCATGCGCCAGGGTCAGCGCCACGCCGAGCGCCGCGGTGGCGATGCCGGCCAGCACCACCGGGCCGCGGCCGAACCGGTCCGACGCCGCGCCGGCCACCGACGAGGACACGATGCCGAACACGTAGGCGCTGAAGATCATGCCGAGCTGGCTCTGGCTCAGCCCGAACTCCGGCCCGCCCAGGCGGAAGCCGGCGTAGTTGTAGACGCTGACGAACACGCCCATCGCCAGGAACGGGATCGCGAACAGCCACGGCAGGTGGCGATCGCGCAGATGCCCGCCCCAGGCGCGCAGGTGGAAGCGCAGATTCACTCCCTGGCGGCGCACGAAGTGCCGCGACGGCGGCAGCAGCCACACGAAGCCGACCGCGGCCAGCAGATCCACCGTGCTCAGCGTGGCCAGCGCGACGCGCCAGTCGAAGTGGTCGGTGAGCATGCTCATGCCGATGCGGCCGACCATGCCGCCGAACGCATTGCCGGCCACATACAGCCCGGTGGCAGCGCCGAGCCGGCTCGCCGGCAGTTCCTCGGCCAGGTACACCATCGCCACCGCCGGCACGCCGCCCAGGGCGATGCCGGACAGCGCGCGCACCACCACCAGGGATCCCCAGTGCGGCAGGCACGACGCCAGCAGGTTGAGCAGCGCGGCCAGCGCGATCGACACGAACATCAGCCCGCGCCGTCCCAGCGTTTCCGACACCGCGCCAGCGCAGAAGATCGCGATCGCCAGGCCGCCGGTGGCCAGCGACAGCGGCAGCGAACTGGCCGCCGCGCTGAGCCCGAACTCGCGTGCGAACTCGGGCAACAGCGGCTGCACGCTGTACAGCAGCGAGAAGGTGGCGAAGCCGGCCAGGAACAGCGCCAGGCGGATGCGCAACAGCGGCGCATCGTCCACGGCGTGCACCGGCGGGCATTGGCTGGAGGCGTTCACGGTGTGGGTCGCGGCGGAAAACGGATGGCCAGTATTCGCCTGCCGTCACCCGGCGTCCAATATATGATCGCCCCACTCTCCATATGTTCTGGATATGACATGGAACTGCGCCACCTGCGCTACTTCCTGGCCGTGGCCGAGGCCGGGCACTTCACCCGCGCCGCCGCGCAGTTGGGCATCCAGCAACCGCCGCTGAGCCAGCAGATCCGCGCACTGGAGGAGGAACTGGGCACGCCGTTGTTCGTGCGCACGCCGCGCGGCGCCGAACTCACCGATGCCGGCCGCGCCTTCCGCACCGAAGCCCGGCGCGTGCTCGCCGACCTGGAACGCGCCGGCGATGCCGCACGCCGCGCCGCACGCGGCGAGAGCGGCGTGCTGCGGCTCGGCTTCACCGCCTCCGCCGCGTTCAACCCGATCGTGCCGACCCTGGTGCGCGGCTTCCGCCGCGGCTGGCCGGCGGTGACGCTGGCGCTGGAGGAGACCAACACCGCCGGCCTGCTCGCCGCACTGCTGCAGGGGCGGCTGGATGCGGCCTTCATCCGCTACAGCGTGGCCACGCCCTCGGAACTGCAGTTGCTCAAGCTGCCCGACGAACCGATGAAGATCGCGGTGCCGGCGGCGCACCGGCTGGCCAAGCGCCGCCGCGCGCCGCTGTCGGCGCTGGCCGGCGAACCCTTCATCCTGTTCCCGCGCAGCTTCGGCACCAGCCTGTACGACGAGATCCTCGATGCCTGCCGTCAGGCCGGCTTCGAACTGAAGATCGAACAGGAAGCGCCGCAGATGTCGTCCATCGTCAACCTGGTGGCCGCCGAACTGGGTGTGTCGGTGGTCCCCGCCTCGACCGCGCAGGTGCAGTTGCCCGGGGTGCGCTACCTTGACATCGAAGGCCGCGTGCCGATGGCGCGCCTGGCCCTGGCCGCGCTGCCCGCCACCGCACAGGCGATGCCGATCGTGCGCCACCTGTGGCAGTTGGCGCAGGGGCATGCGGCGGGCAGGCGCGGGTAGGGGTACTGCACTTCCCTAGCAGCAATGCAGGAACGGCTTTAGCCCCGAAGGACTTTACCGAGAGAGCTTATCGCTGCTAAAGCTCACTCGTGCGGCTGTGCTTGTCCGACGTGTAAATCAAGCAGCAGCAACAGCAAAGGCTTTCGCCTTGCGGCGAGTCACTTTGATCAGCCTTTGGCTGCTGAGAAGCGCTTCTTTGCTTGTGCAAAGAAAAGTAACCCAAAGAAGCGCTTTACCACAGCCGAAGGCTGGTCAAGCACACCCTGCCTACGCGCCCTCCGCGCTTCGCGCTCCGGGTCCGCGGCCAGCACGGGGATCCGCGGAAGGGGCATCCTGCCCCTGCCGCGGACGGCGCACGTCCTTGTGCGCCGCCCCTTCGGGGTTTTTCCCCGTGCTGGCCGCCGCTTCGGAAGGGAACCCGGTAAGTCAAAAGCCGAAGCAACAGCAAAGACCGAAGCGACTGCCGCTGCAGCGCACACCCCCGTCATTCCAGCGGCCGCCAGCGAATGCACTTCGCGTGGTAGCCCATGTCGGCTGTTGATTGTGGTGGACGCGCAACGACGATGGTTTTCGAAGAAGCTGCAGGAGCGGTTGTGCGTGGCGTACAGGTGGCTGTGCCGGCGTGTACCCAGCTCAGGCGCATCACCATTGCAATGCCGTATGTATGCGCTGTATCCGCAATAGCTTTTGCTATTGATGTTGCGTTGGCTTTTGACTTACTAGGTTCCCTTCCGCAGCGGCGGATGGACCGGGGAAAAACCCGAAGGGCGGCGCACATGGATGTGCGCCGTTCGCGGCAGGGGCAGGATGCCCCTTCCGCGAATCCCCGGTGCATCCGCGGACCCGGAGCGCGTTAGCGCGGAGGGCGCGAGGCAGGGTGTGCTTTCTTTTGGTTACTTTTCTTTGCACAAGCAAAGAAAAGTAACTCGCCGCAAGGCGAAAGCCGTTGCTATTGATGTTGCTGCTTGATTTACGCGTCGGACAAGCACAACCGCAAGAGTGAGCTTTGGCAGCGATAAGCTCTATCGGTGAAGCCCGTCGCGGCTGAAGCCGCTTCTACGAGATACGAGGTGCGAGGAACCCGCGCGCTCAGCCCAGATGCGTGCGCACCGCTTCGTCGATCTTGGCCGGTGGCACGAACCCGGGCACCCGCGCCACCTCCTCGCCCTGGCGGAACAGCATCAGCGTCGGCGTCTGGCGCAGGCCCTGCGCGCGGAAGAACTCCTCGCCCACGTCTTCCATCTTCACCTTGAGCAGGGTCACGCCCTGCGCGCTCTCGCCCTCGGCAAAACGCTCCAGCGACTTGTCGAGCATGCGGCAGCCCGGGCAGTTGTCCTTGTTGAAATCGGCCAGCACGCGCGGGTGCGCGGCGAGGGCATCGGCGAACTGTTCGGCACTGGAAACGGTGATGGTGGTGAGCATGGAACGAAACCTTGTCTGATGTCGGAAGAAGCCCGGCGTGCGATGGGAACGCCGGCAATGCCAGGAAACGGATGAACGACGACGGCGTCAGCCGCTGCCATGCAACGGCAACACCCTCGCAGCGAAGCCAGCCGCGCCCGCGGGAGCGGACTCGGCAGCGGCCACCGGCACATCGCCTGCCAACGACGCGCGCGCTGCGCACAACGCCAGCACCTGCGCGCACCACGCGTCGATGGCCGCGTTGTCGCGGTCGCCGTGCGGCATCTGCTCGATCTCCAGCAATGGATAAGCGCTGTCGAAGAACCGCGCGATGCGCTTGACCGCACCGCAGTAGTACTCCAGCCCCCACTGCGTCTCGCCGGTGCCGAACGCCGCCACTTCGATCGTCTTGCCGGCCGCCTCGACCAACTCGGCGATATAGCGCTTCATCTCCGCCGGCGTGCGCCCGGCGTTGTCGCTCCAACTGCCGAGCAGATGCAGATCGAAGTCCGCCGCACGCCCTGCATCGCCGAGCGCGCCCTGCAGCGTCTGCAGGTCGGTGTGGATCCAGGTGACCGCGTGCCCCGCCGCCTCGCACTGCGCATGCACGCGGCGGGCGACGTCGCGGGTGTTGCCGCTGAGCGAAGCGTAGGCGAGCAGGATGTGCATGGGGCGGGGATTCGGGATGATCAGCCGTTCGGCTGCTGAAAAGCCGGGGAGTGGGGATTCGTCAGAGCGCAGGAACTTGCTGTTGCCAATCCCCATTCCCGAATCCCCAATCCCGGCTCTTCACAGATCGTCGAAGCCGTTGTCCGAGTTGGTCTTCTTGTAGCTGGCGTTGCGCATCTCGAAGAAGTCGGTCTTGGTCTCGGTGAAGTTGTCGGCGTAGGCCTTGATCCACGGCATCACGTTGTCGCTGGCGCCGCTGTACAGCTTCTCGATGCCGAGCATGCCGGACATCTTGTTGGCGCGGTACTTCACGTACTGGATCATCTCGTCCACGTCGATGCCCTCGATGCCGTCGAGCACTTCCGAGGACCACTCGGTCTCCAGGCGGATCGCGTGCTCGAAGGCCTGGTGCACGTAGTCGGTCAGTTCGTTGGTCTGCAGCTCGGCGTTCTCGCCGATGATGGCGCGGATCAGCTCGCTGATGAACTTGGTGTGGGCCAGCTCGTCGCGGTTGATGAAGCTGATGATCTTGCCGGTGCCGGTCATGCGGTTCTGCCGCACCAGGTTGTAGAAATACGCGAAGCCGGAATAGAAGTTGATGCCTTCCAGGATCGAGGACTGGATCAGCGAGCGCAGCAGGGTCTCTGCGGTCTTCTCGCGCATGAAGTCGTCGTAGGCCTGCATGATCGGCTGGTTGCGCGCGATGATGGTCGGATGCGTGCGCGCGATCTCGAACACGCGGTTCTGGTCGGCCAGGCCCGCGATCGAGGCCAGCACGTACGAGTAGCTCTCGTTGTGGATCACTTCCTGCTGGCCGATGATCGCGGCGTTGGCGTGCGCGGCCGGGTCGGTGATGTATTCGGCGACGTTGTAGATGAAGCGCGTCTGCGGCGAATCCAGCGTGGCCAGCAGGCCGATGATCGAGTCGTAGGCGTTCTTCTCGCGCGCCGACAGCTCCCCGTACTGCTTGGCATCGCCCTTCATGTCCACTTCGTCGGGGATCCAGAAGTTGGTCGACAGCTCCTTGTACGCCCGGTAGAAGGACGGGTACGGGATGTCGTTCCAGTTGAGGATGCCGCTGGTCGTGCCGTTGATGATGCCGGTGGAACGGTTGGGGTGCAGCGGTTCGAGGATCTTGATGCGGTCGAGCGCGATGGCCATGGATGTGCTTCGGTAGTCGGGTGAACGGCGCCGGCGGACGGCGCGGGAATGCGGGACGCGCGCGACAGGACCGGCCTGCCGCGCGGCGCGGGCGTCAGACGCCGGCGATCAGCTCGAGCACCACTCGCACTCGCTGATGTCGATGTCGTTGGAACGCACGTAGTACGTGGTCTTCAGGCCTTCCTTCCACGCGGTCATGTGCAGGTCCAGCAGGGTGCTGGCGCGGATGCCGCTGGGCACGTAGAAGTTGAAGCTGATCGACTGGTCGACGTGGCGCTGGCGGCGCGCGTTCTGGCGCACGCTGGCGAACTGGTCGACCTTGTAGGCACCCTTCTCGTAATACGGATAGGTGTCCACGGTCAGCCCCGGCGCCACCACCGGACGGCGGAAGTCCTTCTTCTCCTCGTAGTAGAACGCGCTGTAGATCGGGTCGATCGACGCGGTGGAGCCGGCGATCTGCGCGGTGCTCATGTTCGGCGCCACCGCCACCATCCAGGCGTTGCGCACGCCGTGCACGCTCACCTGCGCGGCCAGTTCCTGCCACTCGGCGCTGTCGTAGCCGCGCTTGGTGAAGTACTCGCCGTTTTGCCAGTCGCTGCCCTTGAACACCTTGTACGCGCCCTTCTCCTTGGCCAGCGCCAGGCTCGCCTGGATGGTCAGGTAGTTGATGCGCTCGTACAGCGAATCGCTGTACGCCTCGGCGTCCGGCGAATTCCAGTCGATGCCCTTCTGCGCCAGCAGGTGGTGCCAGCCGAAGGTGCCCAGGCCGATCGCGCGGTACTTCTGGTTGGTGATGGTGGCCTGCGGCACCGGCAGCTCGTTGAGGTCGATGACGTTGTCGAGCATGCGCACCTGGACGCGGATCAGCCGCTCCAGGATGTCCGGCGACAGCAGGTCCGGCTGCGCGGTGACCGCGCGGCCCAGGTTCACCGAGGACAGGTTGCACACGACGAAGTCGCCGGCCTGCTTGGTGGTGACGATCTGGTCGCCGCTGATCATCTCCTGGATGACCCGCGTCGGGCTCATGTTCTGCAGGATCTCGGTGCACAGGTTGCTGGAATACACCATGCCCTGGTGCTTGTTCGGGTTCATGCGATTGACTTCGTCGCGATAGAACATGAACGGGTTGCCGGTCTCCAGCTGGCTGACCATGATCCGCTTGAACATGTCGATGGCCTTGACCACCTTGCGGCCGATGCGCTCGTCGGCCACCACTTCCTCGTAGCGGGCGCGGAAGCTGCCTTCGCCGCGCTTCTCGTCGAAGAAGTCCTGCAGGTACCAGCCCTTGACCTCCTTCACCTCGTGCGGGTCGAACAGGTACCACTCGCCGCGGCGCTCCACCGCTTCCATGAAGATGTCCGGCACGCACACCGCGGTGAACACGTCGTGCGCGCGCAGGCGCTGGTCGCCGTTGTTCAGGCGCAGGTCCAGGAACGCCTCGATGTCGCGGTGCCAGATGTCCAGGTACACGGCGATGGCGCCCTTGCGCTGGCCGAGCTGGTCCACCGACACGGCGGTGTTGTTGAGCTGCTTGATCCACGGCACCACGCCGCCGCTGGAGTTCTTCACCCCGCGGATCGCCGAACCGGACGAACGCACGTAGCCCAGGTAGGCGCCGACGCCGCCGCCGTGCTTGGACACGCGCGCCACGTCGGTGTTGGAGTCGTAGATGCCCTGCAGGCTGTCGTCGACGGTGTCGATGAAGCAGCTCGACAGCTGCCCGCCGATCTTGCCGGCGTTGGCCAGGGTCGGCGTGGCCACGGTCATGTACAGGTTGGACAGCGCCCAGTAGGCCTCGCCGACCAGTTGCATGCGGCGCTCGCGTGGCTTCTCGTCCTGCATCAGGTACAGGGCGATGGTCAGCCAGCGCTCCTGCGGCAGTTCGTAGACCTTGCGCGAGTTGTCGGTGGCCAGGTAACGCGTGGCCAGCAGGTACAGGCCGTTGTAGGCGAACAGCTTGTCGCGCTCCGGATCGATCATGCGGCCGGCTTCGGCCAGTTCGTCCTTGGAGTAGTTCTTGAGGATGTCGATCGAGTACACGCCGCGGTCGGCCAGGCTTTCCTGCAGGCCGACGTAGGAGCCGTACTTCTCGCCGGCATCGTAGAAACGGTTCTTGCTGGCGCGCTTGTACAGGCGGTCCAGGTACAGGCGCGCGGCGAAGTACTCCCACTCCGGCGTGGCGATGTCCACGCGCGACTCGGCCTCGCGGATCAGGTAGTCGACCATGTCGTCGGCCGACAGGCTTTCCTTCTTCTCGATGAAGGCGAAGGCCTTGCGCTCGTAGTCGCTCACGTCCAGCTGCGGGAACTCGGCGTGGATCCGGTCCAGGGTGCGCTGCAGGCGCGAGCGGTCGAAGGCCATGCGGCGGTTGCCGCCGTCCTTGACGATCCAGGTCACGGCGCGCTGGTCGTTGCTCGGCTCGCTGCTGGCCGTCGGCTCCGGCTGGGCAGTGGCGGCAGCGGTCGTGGGGTCGACGGCGGCGTCGACGGACGCGGTGGCCGGCAGGCTGTGGGTCTGGCTCATGAAGGTCTCCAAGCGTGGTGCACGCGGCCGCCCGACCCTCGCAGGCAGCGGTCCGACCGGGTTCAATGGTGGGCAGGCGGTGTCGCGAAGACTGCAAACGGCGCAGGCACCGGGCCTGCGGGCGGTCAACGCTGCACCGACCCTCTCCCCCCGGAGAGCGCGCGGTCGGCGCCGCGCGGTGTGCTTCGCGCGGCTGTCGGCAGGTCTTCGGGCTGATGGGCAACGGCCGTGGCCGGTTCCTAGCCCGTCGCTTCCCAAGGCGGGCGCCTCAGTGCGGATGACGGGTTCGTTCCCAATTACCGCTGCGGGGCAGCGCCGGAGTTGGCGTTGGCACGCCGCACCGGCTTCCCTTTTGATCCCGCGGCTTGTGGCCGCCGGAACCGACCACCCCAAGATAGTGGGGTCGGTCGGCGACGTCAACGCTAAATGTAGGTGGAATTACGAAAACCTAAGCCTGGCAACGGTTTGCCGATGGCAGCCGATTCCGGCCCCGCCGCGGCAGCCATTCCTGGCCGTGACGGGGCTGTGAAGCCGGCCGCGGACAGGGGCATTCCTGCCCCCGAACTTCCGCCGACACCGCACCCTCGCCTACGGCCGGCACGGCACCACGGTGCCGCTCGCATCGGTGCAGGTGCCGGTGTGGACGATGCTGCCGTCCTGCACGCTGGTGCTGCCCTGGTAGCTGCCCTGCGTGCCATCGACGCTGCTCTGGCGGCTGCCGCTGAGCGTGCCGTCGGCGGCCCGGGCCAGGCTGCCGCTGCTGCTCGCGCTGGCACCGTCGGCGCGCTGGACGCTGGCACTGCCCTGGCGGCTGGCACTGCCGTCGGCGCTGCGCTCGGCACTGCCCTGGCGCGTGGCGCTGCCGCCGGCGGCGGTCGTGCGGGTAGCGGCGCTGCGCGCGCTGGCGTTGCCCTGGCCGTCGGCCTGCCATTGGCGGGCGCGTTGCACGCTGCCGTGCGCGCCGCTGGCGCTGGCCTGCACGGCGGCGTGGCGGGCGCCCTCGGCGCCGCCGGCGGTGCGCGTGCGGGTGTGTTCGCGTGCCGGTGCACTGGGCGCGACCAGGACGCCGGCGGCCAGCGCCAGCAGCAAGGGAGTGATGCGACGGGACAGCGACATGGCGTTCTCCGATGACGGCAGCGGCGTGCTGCCGAGCGTCACCGTAGCCATGGCGCCGGCGCCGCGGGCGCCGCATCGGCCAGCAAATGTTGCCGAACGCCGCAGCGGAAACATCCGCTTACAGTTGCGTCGCGGCGGCCGTTGCCGCGGGGCCGCGGCGCAACCGATAGTGGCGTCCATGGACGATGCCGCGCCCGCTCCCCGCCTGCTGCTGGTCGACGACGACGACCGCCTGCGCGCCCTGCTGTGCCGCTACCTGGAGAGCCAGGGCTTCGCGGTCAAGGCGGTGGCCGACGGCGTGCAGCTGCAGCAGGCGCTGGCGCGCGGTCACTACGACCTGGTGGTGCTGGACCTGATGCTGCCCGGCGAGAACGGCCTGGAGATCTGCCGGCGCCTGCGCGGCCAGGGCGACGCCACCCCGATCGTGATGCTGACCGCCAAGGGCGACGAGATCGACCGCATCGTCGGCCTGGAGATCGGCGCCGACGACTACCTGCCCAAGCCGGTCAACCCGCGCGAGCTGCTGGCGCGGATCCGGGCGGTGCTGCGGCGCACCCGCCCGGGCGGCGCCGGCGCACCGCAACCGGAGGGCGGCGAGATCGGCTTCGGCCGCTTCCGCCTGCACCTTGGCCGGCGCGAGCTGCGCCGCGACGGCGAACCGCTGAAGCTGACCACCGCCGAGTTCGCGGTGCTGTCGGTGCTGCTGCGGCACCCGCAGCAGCCGCTGAGCCGCGACCGCCTGTCCAGCCTGGCGCACGGCCGCGAACACGAGCCGCTGGGGCGCAGCATCGACGTGATCGTGGCGCGGCTGCGCAAGCTGCTGGAGGACGACGTGCGCACGCCGCGGCTGATCCAGACCGTGTGGGGCGTGGGCTATGTGTACGTGCCGCCGGAGCCGCAGGCATGAGCGCGCCGGCTTCCCGCGCCAGCGGCTGGCCGCGCAGCCTGTTCGGGCAGTTGGTCCTGGTGATCGCGCTGGTGCTGGCCGGCGCCGGCCTGCTGGCGCTGCTGCTCGGCCGCGAACTGGCAGTGCGGCCGGCAGCGCAGCAGCAACTGCGCATGCTGCACGGCTTCGCCAATGTCGCCGAGGCGCTGCAGCGCTCGCCGGCCGCCGCGGCGCTGACGCCGGCGTTGCGCGAGGCCGGGCTGCAACTGCGCAGCGCGCCGCCCACCGCCAGCGCCGCCGGCCCGCTGGCCGACGCGATGCAGCGCCGCGCGGCCGATCAGCTCGGCCCCGGGCGCGCGCTGCGCCGCGATGCCGACGGCACCCTGTGGCTGCAACTGGCCACGCCGACCCCGCTGTGGGTGGCGTTCTCCAGCCAGCCGCGCGAGCACGGCCTGCGCCGGTTCTCGGTGGCGATGCTGGCCGGTTGCGCGCTGCTGGTCTGGCTGGCCGCTGCGCTGGTCGCGCGGCGCCTGGTGCGGCCGCTGCGGCAGCTGGCGCAGGCCGCGCCGCACCTGGTCCGCGGCGAACAGGCCGCACCGATCGCCACCGGCGGTCCGCGCGAGGTCGCCGCGCTGGCGCAGGCGCTCACCGCAGCTAGCGCCGACGTGCGCCAGGCCGCGGCCGAGCGTGCGCTGCTGCTGGCCGGCATCTCCCACGACCTGCGCACCCCGCTGACCCGGCTGCAGTACGCGCTGGCGCTGCTGCCGCAGGTGGAGCCGGAACTGCGCGAGGGCATGGAGCGCGACATCGGCGAGATCGACGCGATCCTGGCGCAGTTCATCGCCTACGCCCGCGACGGCCGCGACGAACCGGCCGTGGCCCTGGACCTGGCCGACCTCTGCCGGCAGGCGCTGGGCGCGGCGCAACCCGGCTGGGAGGCCGTCCTGCCCGCGCAGGCACCGCTGCACGGGCGGCCGCTGGCGCTGCAGCGCGCGCTCGGCAACCTCGTCGGCAATGCCGAACGGCACGGCGCGGCGCCGTTCCAGCTGCGCCTGCACAGCGACGGCGGCGATGGCTGGCGCATCGAGGTGCGCGACCACGGCCCCGGCCTGGACCCGGCGCTGGCCGCACGCGCGCCGCAGCCGTTCGTGCACGGCGGCCATGGCGGCAGCGGACTGGGCCTGGCGATCGTCGAGCGCGTCGCGCGCCAGCATCGCGGCGCGTTGCTGCTGCAACCCATCGCCCCACACGGCCTGTGCGCCATCCTGCACCTGCGCCCGGCCTGAACCCGGCGCGCGCCGACGCCCGCACGCGTCGGCCGCGCCACGCCCCTCCTCGCCGTCCTCCATGGAGTGATCCGCCCATGCGCCTGTCCCGCCCCTCGCCCACCCACGGCCTGCTCGCCCTGATGTTGCTGCTGCCGTTGCTCGCCGCCCCCGTCCACGCCCAGGACGGGCGCCTGCGCGCCCGCCTGCTGCAGCGCCTGGCCACGCGCGACGGCGCCGACGGCGCACGCGCGCCCTTGCCCGCCGGCGCTCAGGTGCTGCGCGACGTCGCCTACGGCCCGGACCCGGCGCAGCGCATGGACGTGTACCTGCCGGCCGGCGCACGTCAGGCGCCGCTGATCGTGATGGTGCACGGCGGCGGCTGGGCCGACGGCGAAAAGGACAACCCCGGCGTGGCCGCCAACAAGGTCGCGCACTGGCTGCCGCAGGGCCATGTGCTGGTGTCGCTGAACTACCGCCTGCTACCGCAGGCCACGCCGCTTGCGCAGGCAGAAGACGTGGCGCGCGCGGTCGCGCGGATCCAGCAACTGGCGCCGCAGTGGGGCGCCGACCCGGCGCGCCTGGTGTTGATGGGCCACTCGGCCGGCGCGCATCTGGTGAGCCTGCTGGACCTGTCGCCGGACCTGCTGGCGCAGGCCGGGGCGCGCCGACCGCTGGGCACGGTGGCGCTGGACAGTGCGGCGATGGACGTGGAGCAGGTGATGCAGCAACGGCATCTGCCGCTGTACGACCGCGCCTTCGGCAGCGTGCGCAGCGACTGGATCGCCGCCTCGCCGTACCACGTCATGGGCGCCAGCGCGCCGCCGCTGCTGGCGGTGTGCTCCAGCCGCCGCGCCGACGCCTGCGCGCAGGCGCGCCACCTGGCCAGCAAGGCCGGCGCCCGCGGCATCCGCGTCGAGGTGCTGCCGCAGGATGCCAGCCACGCGGAGATCAACCGCGACCTGGGCCTGCCCTCGGCCTACACCGCGGCGGTGGACGCGTTCCTGCACACGCTGCGCTGAGCGCCGCGCACGGCCCCCACGACAACCGGGCTCAGGTCACCATGCACTGCTGCAGCAGCAACGGCAGCGCCACCGCGGCGCTGTCGCGCCAGTGCAGATCCGCGCGCGCCGACAGCGCGCTGGGTTCGGGATTGATCTCGACCACGCAGGCGCCACGCTCCTTGGCCTGCAGCGGCAGGCTGGCGGCCGGATAGACCAGGCCGGAACTGCCGATCACCAGCACCAGGTCGGCGGCGTCGGCGGCGCTCTGCGCGCGCGCCCATTCCGCCGCCGGCAGCGCCTCGCCGAACCACACCACGCCCGGGCGCACCGTGCCGCCGCAGGCCGCGCACACCGGCGGCACCAGGCGCTGGCTGGGCGTGTGCACGTCGATCGGCGGCAGCAAGCCGCGCCAGGGCTGGCCGCAGTCGCTGCAGCGCAGCGCCGACAGCCGGCCGTGCACGTGCGCGGCGACCTCGCTGCCGGCGCGCTGGTGCAGGTCGTCCACGTTCTGGGTCACCAGGGTGGTGTGGCGGACCTCGGCCAGGCGCGCCAGCGCCAGGTGCCCGGCGTGCGGCTGGGCCTGCGCCACGATCGCCATGCGCCAGCGGTACCAGCCCCAGACCAGGGCGGGGTCGGCACGCCAGGCGTCCTCGGTGGCCAGTTGCTCGGGATCGAAGCGCGACCACAGGCTGTCGTCCTGGCCACGGAAGGTCGGTACCCCGCTCTCGGCGGACATGCCGGCACCGGTCAGCACCAACAGACGGCGTGCGCCCTGCAGGAAGGCGGCGACGGTCTCGGCGTTGTAGGCGGAACTGAGCATGGCGCGCCCGATTTGATCAAGCTCACACTATTGCACCCCCGCGGGGTGGTCTCAATGTGCGTGGCAACACGCGCGGCGCCCACAACGCGAACGGGCGGCCAGTGGCCGCCCGTCGTGTGTCGCCCTGGACCGGCGCAGGCGCCGGCCCGGACATCGCGCTGGCTCAGTCGAGCACGACCAGCTTGACGTCGATGTTGCCGCGGGTGGCGTTGGAGTACGGGCACACCTGGTGCGCCTTCTCCACCAGCGATTCCAGCGTCGCACGCTCCAGGCCCGGCGCGGCGATGCGCAGTTCCACGGCGATGCCGAAGCCGCCCGGGATCTGGCCGATGCCGACATGACCCTCGATGCTCGTCTCGGCCGGCAGCGCCACCTTCTCCTGCCCGGCGACGAACTTCAGCGCACCGATGAAGCAGGCCGAGTAGCCGGCCGCGAACAGCTGCTCCGGGTTGGTGCCGTCGCCGCCAGCGCCGCCGAGCTCGCGCGGGGTCGACAGCTTGACGTCCAGCGCCTTGTCCGGGGTGGCGGCGCGGCCGTCGCGGCCCCCGGTGGCGGTGGCAGTGGCGGTGTAGGCGATGGTGGTCGGTGAAGCCATGGTGGTTCTCCTTCGAGGGCGGCGCCGCGGCGCCATGGGGTAGAGGGAAATGCGTAGAGGGAAATGCGCGATCGGGACGGGAATCGGTCAGGCCGCGGCCTGCAGCTTGCCGCGGACCTCTTCCAGGTCGTGCTTGAGCCGGGTCAGTTGCTGCAGGTCGCAGGCGACCGCGCACAGCACGCCTTCCGGCACCGCCTGCGCGCGTGTGCGCAGCGCCTGGCCGTCGGCGGTCAGCGCGATCAGCACGCGGCGCTCGTCCTCGGCCGCGCGGCTGCGGGTCAGCAGACCGATCGCCTCCAGGCGCTTGAGCAGCGGGGTCAGCGTGGCCGAATCCAGGAACAGCTTCTCGCCGATGTCCGAGACGCTGCGCTGGTCCTGCTCCCACAGCACCAGCATCACCAGGTACTGCGGATAGGTCAGGCCGAGGTCGCGCAGCAGCCCGCGGTAGAGCTTGTGCATGGCCAGGTTGGCCGAATACAGCGCGAAGCACAGCTGGGTATCCAGCTTCAGCAGGGCGGTGGCGTCGGGGGCAGAGGTACGGTCCATGGGCACTACATTACATAGCGCGCGATTCAATAGCAAGCGATATTTATGCCTTGCCGACTCCTGGCTGAAGCGGGCGCCGCCCTTCCCCTCGTGCTGACAGCGACGCAGGACTACGCTGCGCGCAACTCGAGGAGCTTCCGCATGCGCGCATCGTTCCTGCTGCTGGCCGCGCTCGGCGCTGCCCCCGTGGTGCCCAAGGCCGTGCCCAACACCCTGCCCGACGGCCCGGTGCTGGTCGGTGCCGGCGCCGACGCGTTGGTCCGGGAAACCCGTCGCCAGTGCCCCGGCGTGCCGACCGACCGGCTCACCCCGGCCGATCTGCTCGATGCCGAGGAGACGTTTCGCGATGGGCTGTCCGCGGCGCAGCGCCAGGCCATGGACCGGCAGTTGCCGCAGGACGGCGCGTCCGGGCCGGCCCGCTGCGCACACAGCGCAGGCGGCGCCAGTTGCCCGGCGGCCGCCTATCTGGAAGAGATCGCCGGCGCGGGCCTGATGCCGCGCTTCGTCGCCGGGCTGTGTGCGCCCGGCGCGGTGCGCTGAGCGTCCGCAGACGCTCCTGCGCTCAGACCCGGTGCGCCGCCGCCAGGTACTCGGCGCTCTGCATTTCGATCAGGCGCGAGGCGGTACGCTCGAACGCACCGGCCAGGCGCTCGCCGGTGTACAGCAGCGGCGGCGGATCCTGCGCGGTGCAGACCAGGTTGACGTGGCGGTCGTACAGCTCGTCGATCAGGTTGACGAAGCGCCGCGCCGCGTCCTCGTTCATGCGGTCGAAGTGCGGGATGCCGCCGAGCAGCACGGTGGTGAACTCGTGCGCGATCTCGATGTAGTCGCTGGGACCGCGCGGGCCTTCGCACAAGGCGACGAAATCGAACCAGACGATGCTCTTGCCGCGCGCGCGCACCGGGATCTTGCGCCCTTCCAGTTCGATGTTGCCGCGGCGCGCCTCGGCATTGCCGGTCAGCGCGCCCCAGCGCTCGCCCAGCCAGGCATCGCTGTCCTCGGCCAGCGGCGCGCGGTACACCGGCGAACGGGTCAGCGCGCGCATGCGGTAGTCCTCGGTGCCCTCGGCGTACAGCTCCACGCAATAGGTCTGCAGCAGGCCGATCGCCGGCAGGAAGCTCTCGCGCTGCAGGCCATTGAGATACAGGTTCTGCGGCGCGGTGTTGGAGGTGGTGACCAGGGTCACGCCTTCGGCGAACAAGCGCTCGAGCAGGCGCGACAGCAGCATCGCATCGCCGATGTCGGTGACGAAGAACTCGTCCAGCACCAGCACGCGCAGCCGGCTGCGCCACTCCTGCGCGATCTTCGCCAGCGGATCGCTCTGCCCGGCGTGCTCGCGCAGGCGCTCGTGCACGCCGCGCATGAAGCGGTGGAAATGCGTGCGGTACTTCCGCGCGATCGGCAGGCCGTCGTAGAACAGATCGACCAGGAAGGTCTTGCCGCGGCCGACCCCGCCCCAGAAATACAGCCCGCGCACCAGCTCGGGCTTCTTCCAGAACGCCGACAGCCGGTCCAGCCAGCCCTCCTGGTCGCCGTCCACGATCGCGGTATGGATGCGGTCCAGTTCGGCCAGCGCCGCGTGCTGCGCCGGATCGTCGCGCCAGTCGCCGCGCGCCACGCCTTCGGCGTAGCGCTGCGACGGCAATGCCGCCGCGCTCACGCCTGTGCCGCCGGCAGCCAGGCCTTGACCGCGTGCTGCAACGCGCCGCGCAGGTCGATCAGCTTGCGATGGAAGAAATGGCTGGTGTCGGGCATGCGCACCAGTTCCGGCTGTGCCTCCAGGGTCTCCAGCCAGTCGTACACGGCCTGCGGATCGACGATCTCGTCGGCCTCGCCCTGGATCACCAGCCACTGCGGCGGCGGCGCCATGCCGGAAAAATCCCAGCGCCCGGCCGGCGGCGCGATCGAGATCAGCACCTGCGGCTGCAACGCGGCGCTGGCGCGCAGCGAGACGTAGGCGCCGAAGCTGAAACCTGCGAGCCACAGCGCGTCGTGCGGACGCTGATCGCGCACCCAGGCGGCCACCGCGGCCAGGTCCTGCTGCTCGCCGTCGCCGTGGTCGAAGCTGCCGGCAGACGCGCCGACGCTGCGGAAGTTGAAGCGCACCACGCGCACGCCCAGCTCGCGCAGCGCGCGCGCGACCATCGTTACCACCTTGTTGTGCATGCTGCCGCCCTCGGTGGACAGTGGATGGCAGACGATGGCGGTGACCGGCAGCGCGGCGACGTCGGCGTCGGGCAGATCGACCGCGGCCTCGATCGGGCCGGCGGGGCCTTGCAGCGTCAGCGCGCCGGAAGCGGTGGGGAAAGCGGGAGAGGTCATGCGGTCATAATACCGGGGCTGGGTCGCGGCCACATGCCGAAGCGGTGCACGCAGCGTTCTTTTTCCTCCCGATCCGGATCCTGCGTGTGGTCTTCGTCCTGTTGAGTGTGGTGTGCAGCGTGCTGGTCTCGGCGCTGCTGAAGCTGGCGCCGCAGCGGCGCATCGACCTGGCCCAGGCGGTGACCTGGAACTACCTGGCGGCGCTGCTGCTGTGCGCCGCCCTGCTGCAGCCGCCGCTGGCCGCACTGGGCGATGCGCACACGCCGTGGGTGTCGCTGCTGGCGCTGGGCGTGTTGCTGCCGAGCCTGTTCCTGGTGCTGGGCCGCGCGGTGGCCAACGCCGGCATCGTGCGCACCGATGCGGCGCAGCGGCTGTCGCTGCTGCTGTCGCTGGCGGCGGCCTTCCTCTGGTTCGGCGAACGCGCCAACGGCGCCAAGCTGGCCGGCCTGGCGCTGGGCCTGCTGGCGATCGTCGGCATCGTGCAGCGACCGCAGGCGGCCGCGCACAGCACCGCGCGCACCACGCCGTGGCTGCTGCTGGTGTGGGTCGGCTTCGCCGCGATCGACGTGCTGCTCAAGCGCATCGCCCAGGCCGGCACGCCGTTCGCCGCCTCGCTGCTGGTCGCCTTCGCGCTGGCTTTCGTGCTGCTGCTGGGCGTGCAACTGTGGCGCCACCTGCGCGGTACCGTCCCGTTGGCCTGGCGCAACCTCGGCGCCGGCCTGCTGCTGGGCGCGCTCAACTTCGGCAACATCCTGTTCTACGTGCGCGCGCATCAGGCCCTGCCGGACAGCCCGGCCAGCGTGTTCGCGGCGATGAACCTGGGCGTGATCGGCCTGGGCACCCTGCTCGGCATCGCCGTGTTCGGCGAACGCACCAACCGCTGGAACCGCCTCGGCCTGCTGCTGGCGGTGCCGGCGATCGTCCTGATCGCGATGGGCGCAGGCGGCTAACGCTCAGCGCCCGCACCGCGCTCTCACGATTCCCCAGTCCCGATTCCCCACTCCCGGCTCATCAGCGCCGCCATACCGGAAACGGATCCTCCAGCCCCTGCCACGCCACCGGCCCCTGCTGCAGTTCGGCATCGTCGAGCAGGCAGGCATCGAGTTCGGCGCGCACCCGCGCCTCGTCCAGGCCGACGCCGATCACCGCCAGTTCCTGGCGGCGATCGCCCCACAGCGGATGCCACATCGCCCGCAGCGCCGCGTACTCGCGCGCATCGCCGACCTCCTCGACCTGCGGCGGCGGCGCGTTCCAGCACGCGGTCTGCTGGCGCTGCCAGCCGAGCTCGGTGTACGGCAGCGGCGATGGCGGCAGCGCCAGCGGCGTGTCCAGCAGGCCGCGGTCCACGCGCTCGCGTGCCGCGTACCAGAAGCCGGCCGCCTGGGTCTGGGTGGCCGCGCCGACGATGGACAGTTCGCCGACCCAGTCCATGCGGCTGGCCAGCCAGAAGAAGCCCTTGCTGCGGATCACGTCGCGCAGGCCGCGTTGCGCCAGCCGCGCGAAGCGCAGCGGATGGAACGGCCGGCGCGCACGATAGACGAAGCTTTCGATGCCGAACTGCTCGGTCTCCGGCGCGTGCTCGCCGCGCAGCGCCTGCATCCAGCCCGGCGCCAGCTGCGCGCGCACGAAGTCGAAGCGGCCGGTATCCAGCACCAGCTCCAGCGGCACGTCGCCACGGCTGGCCTCGACGATGCGCGCATCGCGGTTGAGCGCGCGCAGCACCGCGCGGGTGCGGTCGAGCGTGACCGTATCGGTCAGGTCGGCCTTGCTGATCACGATCACGTCGGCGAACTCGATCTGCTCCACCAGCAGGTTGACCAGCCCGCGGTCGTCGTCGTCCCCGGCCTGCAGGCCACGGTCGGCCAGGCGCTCGGCCGAGCCGAAATCGCGCAGGAAGCTCACCCCGTCGACCACGGTGAGCATGGTGTCCAGGCGCGCGACGTCGGCCAGGCCGCGGCCGTCGGCATCGCGCACGGCGAAGGTCGCCGCCACCGGCATCGGCTCGGAAATGCCGGTGGATTCGATCAGCAGGTAGTCGTAGCGCCCGCTCTCGGCCAGGCGCTGCACCTCCTGGCGCAGGTCGTCGCGCAACGTGCAGCAGATGCAGCCGTTGCTGAACTCGACCAGGGTCTCCTCGGTGCGACTGAGCGCGGCGCCGCCGTCGCGGATCAGCGCCGCGTCGATGTTGACCTCGCTCATGTCGTTGACGATCACCGCCACCCGGCGCCCATCGCGGTTGTGCAGCACGCGGTTGAGCAGGGTGGTCTTGCCAGCGCCCAGGAAGCCGGACAGGACGGTGACGGGGAGGCGGGAATCGGAAACGACGGCGTTGGACATGGCGGGCATCGGCGCGGAGGCGTGGCGGGCTGGAAATGTTACTATATAACACTTAGTGCATTGGAGTGATCGTCCATGAAATCCCTGCCGCAATCCTTCTTCGACGCCTCGGCGATGGTGTTGTCCGGGCTGTGTCTGCTGCACTGCCTGGCCTTGCCGTTGCTGGCCGCGGCGCTGCCGTTGTTCGGCGTCTGGGCCGAGGCCGAGTGGGTGCACGTGGTGTTCGTGGCGATCGCCGCGCCGTTGGCGGGGCTGGCGCTATGGCGCGGGCACCGGCGCGACGCGCTGCCCTGGCCGCTGTGGACGCTGGCGGCGCTGGGCCTGCTCGGTCTGTTGGCCGGCGCTTTCGGTATTCCCGACGAGGCCAGCGAGACCGCGATGACGGTGAGCGGCAGCCTGGCGTTGGCCAGTGCGCATCTGTGGAATTGGCGCCGGCATCGGCGGCGTTGCCGGCATTGAGCCTGGGTGCACGCGCACGCTACAACGTATGGCGTGTGGTCGCCGAACGGCAACATGATCAAGTCGCGGTTCGCTGTGGCGGTCGCCTTGGCAGTTGCCGTTGCCTCTGCTGTTGCCGACGCTTTGGCAGTTGTTGTTGCTGTTGCTCTGGTTGTTGCTGTTGCTCTGGTTGTTGCTTTTGCTCTGGTTGTTGCTTTTGCTCTGGCTTTTGATTTACCGGGTTCCCTTCCGCAGCGGCGGATGGACCGGGGAAAAACCCGAAGGGCGGCGCACATGGATGTGCGCCGTTCGCGGCAGGGGCAGGATGCCCCTTCCGCGAATCCCCGGTGCATCCGCGGACCCGGAGCGCGCAGCGCGGAGGGCGCAAGGCAGGGCGCGCTTTCTTTTGGTTACCTTTTCTTTGCGCGAGCAAAGAAGCGCTTCTCAGCAGCCGAAGGCTGATCAAAGTAACTCGCCCGAAAGGGCGAAAGCCTTTGCTGTTGCTTCAAGCTCTCGTGTCGGACAAGAAGAACTGTAGGAACTGCTTCAGCCGCGACAAACGTACTCGGTCATGCATGTCGCTGCGTAAGCCACTTCTAAGATCAAGCAGCAGCAAGTGCAAGAGCAAAGCTTTCGCCTTGCGGCGAGTTACTTTTCTTTGCTTGTGCAAAGAAAAGTAACCAAAAGAAAGCACACCCTGCCTACGCGCCCTCCGCGCTAACGCGCTCCGGGTCCGCGTCCAGCCCGGGGATCCGCGGAAGGGGCATCCTGCCCCTGCCGCGGACGGCGCACGTCCCTGTGCGCCGCCCCTTCGGGGTTTTTCCCCGCGCTGGCCGCCGCTTCGGAAGGGAACCCGGTAAGTCAAAAGCAAGGGCAACGGCCAAAGCCAAGGCCACAGCAACTGCCACAGCGACAGCGACAGCGACAGCGACAGCGACAGCGACAGCGACAGCGACAGCGACAGCGACAGCCGATGCTGCCGCTCTATCGGGCAAAAGCACCGCATCTATCAGCTTCGATCGGCACAACGGCAAAACGCGTAACCAGCACCGCGAGAGACAAAAGCGTCCTTCAAGATCGCTGGTGACACGCAAGGCAGGATGCGCGGCGGCCGATCACCCCGAAACACAGCGCAACTCCACATGACAGCAGTCGTCCGCTTTGCGAACGACAAGATCCCAGGTAGGAACGTCCCGCACAGCGAGGATGGGAAAAGGAGGCCGACAATCGGCTTTCCCGATTCCCCATTCCCGTTTCCCCACTCCCAGCCTACAGATCAAACCCCAGCAACAACGGATCGTGATCGGAACTGCGCCACGGGCCGGGCAGATCGCGCTCGCGGTAGCCGTCGCTGTCGGGCAGATCGGCGTTGACGTGCCATTCGGCGGCGCCGCGCAACCGCGCTGCCAGGGCCGGACTCAGCAAGGCATGGTCCAGCCGGCCGCTGAGGCCGCGATAGACGAAGCTGTAGGGCTGCGCGACATGCGCCTCCTGCAGCGCATCGCGCCAGCCGGCGTCGCGCAGCAGGCGCAGCGGATCTTCCATCGCATAGGCGTTGAAATCGCCGAGCAGCACGCTGGCCGTGCTGCCGGTGCCGGTGGGATCGCTGCGCAGCCACGCATCGACGCGGCGCGCCGACTCGGTGCGGGTCGCGTTCCAGCAGCCCTGGCCGTCGCCGCGATCGGCATCGGCGCCGCTGGCCTCGCTGCAGCCACCCTTGGACTTGAAGTGGTTGGCCACCACCACGAACGGCGCGCCGCTGCCGTGGCGGAAGGCCTGCGCCAGCGGCACCCGGCTGTGCTCGGCGAACGGGCCGCCTTCCAGCATCGCCGGCTTGCCGACCGGACTCACCCGCGAGGCGCGGTAGATCAGCCCGACCCGGATCGGGTTGTCGCCGGGGCCGCGCCCGGCGTCGACGAAGCGCCAGTCGCCGCCGCCGACATTGAGCGCGTCGACCAGGCTGGCGATCGCCGAGGTCGGGCCGTAGCCGTCGTTCTCCAGTTCCATCAGTGCGGCGACGTCGGCCTGCAGCGGGCGGATCGTCGCCACCAGCTTGCGCAGCTGCGCCTGGAACTCGGCCGCCGTGCGCGCGCCGCGCAGGGTCGGGAAACCGCCGCCACGGCCGTCGCCGTTGAAGAAGTTCTCCAGGTTGAAGGCGGCGATGCGCAAGGTGCCGTCGACCTGCGGCGGCGCCGGTTCCGGCGGCGGCGTCAGCTGCAGCGCGGCGGTCGGGTACAGCCGTGCCACGCCATCGATCACCCCGCCGACGATGCCCTCCACGTCCTGGACCGTGCTGCCCGCGCGCGGCGGTGCAGCGGCACTCCCCAGATAGTCCGGAAGTTTTGCCGTTGCCGTTGCCGATGTTGATGTCGGCGTCGGCGTCGGCGTCGGCGCACCGAGCGTGCCCAGGCGCAGCCCGCGCCGCGCATTGTCGGCAATGACCGTCGCCTGCTCGGCGCTGCCGGGCGCGGCCACTTCGCTGGGCTGCCACAGGCGTCCGCCGAAGGCCATGCCCAGTTCGCCGGTCTTGCCCAGCGCATCGTTGTCGACCACGGTCAGCGGCGCGGCGATCCGCACGCGCATGCCGGCCAGCGCCGACCAGTCGGCCGGCGCCGCGTCGAGTACCTGCAGCGGCAAGGGCTGCGCCCGTGCCAGCACGGTATGCCCTTGCTCCAGCACACTGCGCCCGACGAAAGCCGTGCCGGCCTTGGCCGACGCGGCGGCCTGCGGCGCCAGCTCGCCCCACACCCGCACGCGGTCGCCCGGTGCCAGGACGCGCTCGGCATCGCCGCGCACCAGCAGCGCGTCGGCGGTCAGCGGATCGTCGTCGCCGGCATCCTGCACCAGGTAGCCGCTGCCGCCGGCCTCCACCCGCGCGGTGACCACGCCCTCGAACACCACGCCCTGCGCCTGCGGCCCCGGGCGCAACTGCCCGATCGGCAGCAGCGTCGGCGGCGTCAGCGCCTGCGCGGCGGGGGCTGCGACCAGCAGCAACAACGACAACAACGATGGCGGCGGCATGCGCATGCGATCACTCTCCTTGTTTGCGCCGGCACGCGACGGGCGCGGAAACGAATGCGCCGCCCGAAGGCGGCGCAGTGGCGTGCGGGAGGCGCAAGGTTACTTCAGGTTGGCCAGCATCCAATCCACGGTGGCGTGGATCTGCTCCTCGGTCAGCCCGGGATTGCCGCCCTTGGGCGGCATGATGCCGCCGTCGGGGCCGGTGTAGCCCTCGATGGCGTGCTTGTAGAGCGTCTCCTTGCCCTGCGCGATGCGCTTGTCCCAATGCGCGTGGTCCAGCGTCGGCGCCTTGCCCACGCCGGTGGTGTGGCAAGCGGTGCACAGGTTGTTGAAGATGGTCTTGCCGTCGGTGGTGCCGCCGTAGGCCGCCTGCGCCGAGGCCTTGGCCAGCGCCGCCGCCTGTGCCGCCGCTTGCGCCGCGGCACCGGTGCTGCCGGCGTAGACCGCGCCGACCGGGGCGATGCGCTCCTCGGTGCGCTTGAGCGCCACCGGCGACACCTCCGGCGGGATGGCCCGCTGCAGGTAATGCGCGAACACGATCAGGCCGAGGGTGATCAGCACCAGCAGGCCGATCACCATCGAGAAGCGCTTGAGAAATTCGAGGTCGTAATTCCGCACATCACACCCCTTTGGCACGTGGTAATCCGGACCACCGCTACGCGACCGAGTATAGCCAGCGTTTGCGCCGCGCGGCACGCCGGGAGCACACGGAATCGCAGGCGATGCGTGCTGCATCGCAGCAGTTCGGCGCAGGCGGCGCGCCCGGTCGCGCTCAGGCGCTGCCCACCGCGCGCAGGCAGAACCCGCAGACCGCCTCGACCAGGCGCTCGCTGTCGCGCGGGCCGTCGCGGCTGGGCGCGGTCGGGCCGACCAGGGCCTCGGTGTAGGCGCCGACCAGGCACGCCGCGGCCGCCTCCAGGTCCTGCGCGGGAAACTCCCCCGCGGCCACGCCGTCGGCCAGGATGCCCTTGAACACGTCGCCGAGCAGGCGCCGGCAGCGAATGCGCTCGGCGTCCACCTCCGGCTCCACCGGCTCGGCGATGAAGGCATAGGCCAGCCCGGGGCCGGCCAGGGCGCGGCGCACGAACGAGGCGATGGCATCGCGCAGGCGCTGCGCGGCCGGCGCCGGTGCGGCGGCGATGGCGCGCAGGATGGTCAGCTCGTGCTCCACGGCGGCGGTCAGCACCTCCACGAACAGCTCGGCCTTGGACGGGAAATGCCGGTAGATCAGCCCGGTGGAGACCCCGGCCTCGGCCGCCACCGCGGTCACCGGGGCGCCGCGGAAGCCGTCGGCGGCGATCAGCCGGCGCGCCGCCAGCAGGATCCGCTGGCGGTTGCCGGCGAGGCGTTCTTCCATCAGGGCGGAGCGTTTGTAGGCCATGGCGTGATTCTAAGTTCAATTAATGAATTTCTGTTCACTTCTTTGCCGTTCCCGGCTACGCTGGGCGCTCTTGCCCGGCGCGGGTCCGATTCTAGGCGCCGCCGGCCACCCGCCATTCCCGGAGTTGCCGCCATGCTGATGCCGTCGTTGAATTTCGAGTTGGGCGAGGAGGTCGACCTGCTGCGCGACAGCGTCGCCGCCTTTGCCGCGCGCGAGATCGCGCCGCTGGCCGAGCAGGCCGACCGCGACAACGCCTTCCCCGCACCGCTGTGGCGCAAGCTCGGCGAACAGGGCCTGCTCGGCCTCACCGTCGAGGAAGAGTACGGCGGCAGCGCGATGGGCTACCTGGCGCACGTGGTGGCGATGGAGGAGATCTCCCGCGCCTGCGGCGCGATCGGCCTGTCCTACGGCGCGCATTCGAACCTGTGCGTGAACCAGTTGCGCAAGAACGCCAGCCCGGCGCAGAAGGCGCGCTACCTGCCGAAACTGTGCAGCGGCGAGCACGTTGGCGCGCTGGCGATGAGCGAACCCGGCGCCGGCTCGGACGTGGTGTCGATGAAGCTGCGCGCCGAGGCGCGCGGCGACCGCTACGTGCTCAACGGCAACAAGATGTGGATCACCAATGGCCCGGACGCCGACGTGCTGGTGGTCTATGCCAAGACCGACCCGAGCGGCGGCGCGCGCGGCATCACCGCGTTCGTGGTCGAGAAGGGCATGCCCGGCTTCAGCACCGCGCAGAAGCTGGACAAGCTTGGCATGCGCGGCTCCAACACCTGCGAACTGGTGTTCCAGGACTGCGAGGTGCCGGCGGAGAACGTGCTGGGCGAGGTCGGCGGCGGCGTGCGCGTGCTGATGTCCGGCCTGGATTACGAGCGGGTGGTGCTGTCCGGCGGGCCGCTGGGGCTGATGGCCGCGGCGCTGGACGTGGTGCTGCCCTATGTGCACGAGCGCCGCCAGTTCGGCGAGCCGATCGGCAGCTTCCAGCTGATGCAGGGCAAGCTGGCCGACATGTACGTGGGCCTCAACGCCTGCCGTGCCTACGTGTATGCGGTGGCGCGCGCCTGCGACGCCGGCCGCACCACCCGCCAGGACGCCGCCGGCGCGATCCTCTACGCCGCCGAGAAGGCGACCTGGCTGACCGGCCAGGCGATCCAGGTGCTGGGCGGCAACGGCTACATCAACGACTATCCGACCGGGCGCCTGTGGCGCGACGCCAAGCTCTACGAGATCGGCGCCGGCACCTCGGAGATCCGTCGCATGCTGATCGGCCGCGAGTTGTTCGAGCGGACCAAGTGATGCGCTGCGAAAGAGAGATCGGCCGAAAGGCCGTTTCGACGTCAGCGCGTCGGGGCTGATCCCGCAAAAGGGGACAAGAGCCCCTCCCACATCGGCCGCCTGCCCTTTCCTTCTTTCCACGGTTCTGTCATGAGCGCGATCCAGACCCAGTTGCAACCCGGCAGCGACGCCTTCGCCGCCAATGCCGCCGCGCTGCGCGCGGTGGTCGACGACCTGCACGCCATCCAGGCGCGCATCGCCCTGGGCGGCAGCGCCGCCGCCCGCGCCAAGCACCAGGCCCGCGGCAAGCTGCTGGTGCGCGAACGCATCGACGCCCTGCTCGACCCGGGCAGCGCGTTCCTGGAGATCGCGCCGCTGGCCGCGCTGGGCCTGTACGACGACGAGGTGCCGTGCGCCGGCGTGGTTGCCGGCATCGGCCGCGTCTCCGGCGTGGAATGCGTGATCGTCGCCAACGACGCCACGGTCAAGGGCGGCACCTACTACCCGATCACGGTGAAGAAACACCTGCGCGCGCAGGAGATCGCCCAGCAGAACCGGTTGCCGTGCATCTACCTGGTCGATTCCGGCGGCGCGTTCCTGCCGCTGCAGGACGAGGTGTTTCCCGACCGCGACCACTTCGGCCGGATCTTCTACAACCAGGCCAACCTGTCGGCGCAGGGCATCGCCCAGATCGCCTGCGTGATGGGCTCGTGCACCGCCGGCGGCGCCTACGTGCCGGCGATGAGCGACGAGACGGTGATCGTGCGCGAACAGGGCACCATCTTCCTCGGCGGCCCGCCGCTGGTGAAGGCCGCCACCGGCGAGGACGTCAGCGCCGAGGACCTGGGCGGCGCCGACGTGCACACGCGCATCTCCGGCGTGGCCGACCACTTCGCCGACAACGACCTGCAGGCGCTGGCGCGGGTGCGCGCGATCGTCGCCCAGCTCAACTGGCGCAAGCCGACCCCCGCCCTGGCGCTGCGCACGCCGGAGCCGCCGCTTTATCCGGCCGAAGAACTGTACGGGGTGATCCCGGCCGATCCGCGCAAGCCGTTCGACGTGCGCGAGGTGATCGCGCGGTTGGTGGACGGCTCGCGCTTGGACGAATTCAAGGCGCGCTACGGCACCACGTTGGTCACCGGCTTCGCGCACATCCACGGCTATCCGGTAGGCATCGTCGCCAACAACGGCATCCTGTTCTCCGAGTCGGCGCTGAAGGGCGCGCACTTCATCGAGCTGTGCGCGCAGCGCGGCATTCCGCTGGTGTTCCTGCAGAACATCACCGGCTTCATGGTCGGCCGCAAGTACGAGCACGGCGGCATCGCCAAGGACGGCGCCAAGCTGGTGATGGCGGTGGCCTGCGCCAAGGTGCCCAAGTTCACGGTGGTGATCGGCGGCTCGTTCGGCGCCGGCAACTACGGCATGTGCGGCCGCGCCTATTCGCCGAACTTCCTGTGGATGTGGCCGAACGCGCGTATCGGGGTGATGGGCGGCGAGCAGGCGGCGAGCGTACTGGCGACGGTGCGCCGCGACGGCATCGCGGCCAAGGGCGGGCAGTGGTCGGACGCCGAGGAGACGGCGTTCAAGGCGCCGATCCGCGAGCAGTTCGAGCGCCAGGGCCATCCGTACTACGCCAGTGCGCGGTTGTGGGACGACGGGGTGATCGATCCGGCGCAGACGCGGCGGGTATTGGGGTTGGGCTTGTCGGCGGCGTTGAACGCGCCGGCGGAGCCGAGCCGGTTCGGGGTGTTCCGGATGTGAGTGGGCGCATGCGTTCCCGGTGGCAGGCGCGTTCGCGCGGGGATCGGCGGTGGTCACGCAGGTGGTCGCTGGCGATGCCGGCGGCAGTGTGTCCGGCGGTGGACGCCACGACCGGCTCCGCGGACGCGCTCGCTGCGACGGCCTCCGCTTTTGCTGCTGCTTTTGCTCCCGCTTTTGCTTTTGCTCCTGCATTTGCTCTTGCTCTGCCTTTGACTTACCGGGTCCCCTCGGCGCGGCAGCCGCGGCGGGGAAAAACCCGAAGGGCGGCGCACATGGATGTGCGCCGTTCGCGGCAGGGGCAGGATGCCCCTTCCGCGAATCCCCGCCGTGGCTGCCGGACCCGGAGCGCGCCGCGCGGGGGGCGCGGTGCGGGGTGTGCTTTCTTTTTGGTACTTTTCTTTTCACAAGCAAAGAAAAG
>NZ_NSGT01000035.1:0-21430 GCF_009192905.1 Xanthomonas sp. LMG 12459 | reverse complement strand
ATGCCAGTGCGCCTGCGGCGGTGGCACGAGGTCGATACGCCACACCGGCGCGCCGGCGCTGCCGGGATTGAGCAGGACGCGACCGGCCAGGCTCCAGTCCAGCGGCTCCGGTGCCTGCAGCGCCGGCGCCGACGCCGCCACGCCGGTGAGCGCGGACAGTTGCCATTGCCACTGCGCCAGTGCCTGCGGATCGGCGTTGTCCACTTCCAGTGGCGGGAACAGCGCCTGTGCGCCCTGCGCGTCCAGCCAGTGCTGCACCTCCCGCGAGAAGCCGCAGAACTGCGGGTACTGGCGATCGCCCAGGCCGAGCATGGCGTAGCGCAGCTCCGGCAGTGCCTGCGCCTGGCGCAGCACGCGGCGCACGAAGCCGCGCGCCGCGTCCGGCGGTTCGCCGTCGCCGAAGGTGCTGACCACGAACAGCGCGCGCTGGCTGCCGCGCAGTTGGGCCAGGTCCAGCTGCGCCAGCGAACGCACCTCCACCGCCAGCCCGGCGGCCTGCAATTGCGCGGCGGTCTGCCAGGCCAGGCGCTCGGCCAGGCCGCTCTGGCTGGCAAAGCCCACCAGCCAGGCGCCGGCGGCATCGCCGACCAGCCCCGGCAGCGCGCGGCGCGCGGCGCGCAATGCGCGCTTCTTGCGCCGGCGGTCCAGGTACAGCATCCAGCCGGTGACGAAGAACAGCGACATGCACAGGCTCGCCAGCAGCATCGCCACGCGCCCGGGCAGGCCGAAGAAGCTGCCGCTGTGCAGCGCGAACATGCTGGTCAGCAGGCGCCGGCCCAGCGGTTGCTGCCGATACTCCAGGTGGCGCAGGACGCGGCCACTGGCCGGATCGACCTCCACGCTGTCGTAGGCACGGTCGTGCGCCGGATCGGGCGGCAGGTAGCGGGCCACGATCGGCTGGCCGCTGCGGCCGGGCAGGCGCAGGTCCAGGTAGGCGCGCTGCGCGGCCGGCACGGTGGCGAGGGCCGCCTGCAGCCGCGCGTAGTCCACTGCGGGTGGCTTTCCGCCACGACCGCCCTCCTTCTCCTTGGGCGCGGCATCGCCGCCGAGCATCGCCACCAGCCCCTGCCGGTACCAGTCGTAGGACCAGTACAGCCCGGTCGCGGCGATCAGCAGGTACACCAGCAGACACCAGGTGCCGATCACCGAGTGCAGGCTCCACAGGAAGCTGCGTCCCTGCCGGTTCCACTCCACCGCCCACCAGGCGCGCCAGCTCCACCAGCGCCGCGGCCAGCGCAGGTACAGGCCGGACAGGCAGAAGAAGATCAGCACGAAGGCGCAAACCCCGGTGACCGCCTTGCCGCGCTCGCCGGCGGCCAGGCGCCGGTGCAGGTCTTCGACGAAGGAGAAGAACCCATCCAGGCGCGGCGCCGGCAGCACCGCGCCGGTGTAGGGGTCGAAGTACAGGCGGCCGCCGTCGCGGCCCGGCAGGCGCACCGCGGACGGCCGCGTGCCGGTCGGATCGATCAACACGCGGTTGCTGCGGTGCGCCCCTTCCAGGTCCAGGCGCCGCGCCAGCTCGGCCAGCGGCAGCGGCTGCTCGCCGGCGGCATGACGCGCGGCGATGGCGGCCAGCGGCGGATTGGCCAGGCGCACGATCTCGTCCTCGAAGGCGAGCGTGGCCCCGCTCAGGCCCATCACCGACAGCACCAGCCCGGCGCTGATGCCGAGCAGCCAGTGCAGCTGGAACAACAAGGACTTGATCACGTCGGCGCGGTGCGGGACAGGGCGGTCGCGCATTGTAAATGAGAACGCTTATCGCATGCGATTGATCCGTCGCCGCGCGACGTCTACCGCCAAACGTGACCCACGGCGCAGTTGCCATTTGCGGCACATCCAGCGGTCACCCGACAGACATCGAATCTCGCCAGTTTCTTCACCTCCCCTGACCAGCCGAGGTTCCTGCAATGTCCGTCTCCCTGCGCGGTTGTCTTGCCCTGCTTGCGCTGTTCGCCGCCCAGGCGGCAAGCGCCGCCACCAGCTGTCCCACGCTCTACGCCGGCGGCAAGGCGCCGACGCTCGACGCGTCGATCACCAGCCGCACCACCGAGGTCTGCCATACCGAATACGTGCTGATGGCCTCCGGCGTGACCAAGGGTCCGCTGTACTCGGCCGAGCACATCACCGACCAGCAGGTCGCCGGCGCCGAATCGATCGGCCGCGTCGGCTCCTTCCACGACGAGACCGGCATCCCGGCCGCCGACCGCTCGCATACCTCGGACTACACCAACTCCGGCTTCGACCGCGGCCACATGACCCCGGCCGGCGATGCCTCGACCACCAACTCGGAGAAGGAAACCTTCTCGATGGCCAACGTGGTCCCGCAGGACCACAAGCTCAACACCGGCGAGTGGGCGCGGATCGAAGAGCAGGTGCGTCAGCTGGCCAAGCAGCGCGGCGAGGTCTATGTGGTCACCGGCCCGGCCTTCGACAGCGGCACGCGCAGCAGCATCGGCGCCGACCACGTGCAGATCCCGGACTACGTGTGGAAGGCGGTGTACGAACCGGGCAACGGCGCGGCCGCCTACATGTGCGTCAACGACAGCACCATCAACTGCGACGTGGTGTCGATCAACGACGTCATCACCATGTCCGGCGTGGATCCGTTCCCGGCGATCAGCGCCAGCATGAAGGCCAACCCGATCGCGCTGACGCTGCCGTAAGCGGGGATTCGGGAGTGGGGAGTCGGGATTGGTAAAAGCGTCCTGACATCCCTGCCCGGTTTGGGCGGCCGGCGGCGCGTGTGCGCCGGCCGGCCGCCATCGCACGCGCGCGCGCCTCAGGCGGTGTGCGCGGTCATGGACTCGACCAGGGCCGAGAACACGGCACTGCAGGCGGCGCTGCCGCGCACGTCCTGGTGCATCACGATCCAGCTCTCCAGGCCGACGCGCACCTGCTGCGGCAGCACCGGCAGCAGCGCCGGCGTGCGCCGCGCCAGCGCGACCTGGCAGAAACCGATGCCGCAGCCGGCGCGCAGCAAGGCCAGTTGCGCCAGGTCGCTGTCGGCGCGCAACGCGAACGCCTCGCGCCGCCACGGCGGCAGCGCACTGCGGGCGGCGCGCAGGAACGGCGTTTCCGTATCGAAGCCGATCAGCGCGTGCTGCGGCAGTTCCTCCAGCGCCTGCGGCAGACCATGCCGGTCCACATAGTCCTGGTGCGCGAACAGCGCCACCGCCACCTCGCCGACCCGGCGCGCGACCAGCACGTCCTGGGTGGGCCGGGTCATGCGTACCGCCACGTCGGCCTCGCGGTGCAGCAGGTCCTGCACCCGGTTGCTCAACACCAGTTCCAGCCGCAGGTGCGGATGCGCGCGGCGCAAGGCCGCCAGCACCGGCGGCAGCACTTCCGCGCCGATCACCTCGCTGGCGGCGATGCGCACCGTGCCGCGCACCGCATCGCCGTGGCGGCCCGCCGCGCGCTGCAGCGACGCGGCCAGGCTGCCCATCGCCTGCGCATACCCGCGCAAGGCCAGGGCGGCATCGGTGGGCAGCAGGCCGGTCTGCGAGCGCACGAACAGCGGCACCGCCAGCGCCTGTTCCAGCGCCGCCACGTGACGGCCGACCGTGGGCTGGGTCAGCCCCAGCGCGCGTGCCGCCGCCGACAACGAGCCCTCCTCCAGCACCGCCAGGAAGGAGCGGTAGAGTTCCCAGCCGATCGTATTGTCCATACAGAAATGTATAGCTGGTCGGCGTTCTTCGCCAATTTTCTTCTGTGGCACCCGCACCGAGACTGAGCGCCGACCCCGACGGAGCGCTGCCATGTCCTCTTCTTCTTCCACGGCCCTGGTGCTGGGCGCCAGCGGCGGCATCGGCGGCGAACTGGCGCGGCAGATGCGCGACGCCGGCTGGCAGGTGCGCGCCCTGCAGCGCGGCCTCGCCCACCCCAGCGTGGCGCGCGACGGCATCCACTGGCACCGCGGCGATGCGCTGCGACAGGCCGACGTGCGGCAGGCGGCCAAGGGCTGTGCGGTGATCGTGCATGCGGTGAATCCGCCTGGCTACCGGCGCTGGTCGGAGCTGGTGCTGCCGATGATCGACAACACCGTCGCCGCGGCCATCGCCGAGCGCGCCACCGTGGTGCTGCCGGGCACGGTCTACAACTACGGCCCGGACGCCTATCCGGCGCCAGACGAAGACGCGCCACAGGCCCCGGTCACCCGCAAGGGCGCGATCCGGGTGGAAATGGAGCGGCGCCTGCAGGCCGCGACCGCACGAGGCGCATGCGCCATCGTGGTGCGCGCCGGCGACTTCTTCGGCCCGCGCGTGGGCAACAGCTGGTTCGCGCAGGGGCTGGTGCGACGGGGACGGCCGGTCACGACGGTGACCCTGCCGGGCGATCCAGGTGTCGGCCACCAATGGGCCTACGTGCCGGACGTGGCGCGGACCATGCTGGCGCTGCTGCAACAGCGCACGCGCCTGCCGGCGTTCGCCCGCCTGCACATGGACGGGCACTGGGACGCCGACGGCACACAGATGGCCGCCGCGATCGCGCGGGTGGCGCAGCGCCATGGCCTGGCGCCGCCGCGCACGCGCCGCTTCCCGTGGCCGCTGCTGACCCTGGCCCAGCCATTCTGGCCGCTGGCGCGCGAACTGCACGAGATGCGCCCGCTGTGGCGGCACCCGCTGCGCATGCGCAATGCGCGGCTGCTGGAACTGCTCGGCGAAGAACCGCATACGCCGCTGGACGTGGCGGTGGAGGCGACGCTGCAGGGGCTGGGCTGTCTGCCGGCGGCGACACCATCGACATGACGCCGATGTGTGCGTAGGCGCGGCTGACGCCGCGCCTACGAAGATCCACGCAAATGGATCGCAAGATCGCCGCCTGTACAGGAGCGACTTCAGGGCACCTCGAATGACGCATCATTGCCACGGCTCGGCATGATGTCCTGTCTCGATGGCAGGAGCGGCTCGAACCGCTCCTCCGAATGGCCTTCGCCGCTGCTGGAGGTGCACTTCAGTCGCGACAGGGCCTTCCGGAGAAAAGCGTCGCGACGGCGGTGTCTCTGACAGCCAGGCACCGGCTCAGCGCGCCTCGCGCAGCCAGCGCGCCACCTGCGGCGCGAAATAGGTCAGCACGCCGTCGGCGCCGGCGCGCTTGAACGCCATCAGCGACTCCAGCACGCAGGCGCGCTCGTCCAGCCAGCCGTTGCCGATCGCTGCCTTGAGCATCGCGTACTCGCCGCTGACCTGGTAGGCGAAGGTCGGCACGCGGAATTCGTCCTTCACCCGCCGCACCACGTCCAGGTAGGGCATGCCGGGCTTGACCATCACCATGTCCGCACCTTCTTCCAGGTCCAGCGCGATCTCGCGCAGGGCCTCGTCGCCGTTGGCCGGATCCATCTGATAGGTGGTCTTGTCGGCCTTGCCGAGGTTGCCGGCGCTGCCCACCGCCTCGCGGAACGGCCCGTAGAAGGCCGAGGCGTACTTGGCCGAGTAGGCCATGATGCGCACGTGCAGATGTTCGTCGGCATCCAGCGCGCGGCGGATCGCGCCGATGCGGCCGTCCATCATGTCCGACGGCGAGACGATGTCCACGCCGGCCTGCGCATGCGACAGCGATTGCCGCACCAGCGCCTCGACGGTGATGTCGTTGAGCACGTAGCCGCGGTCGTCGATGATGCCGTCCTGGCCGTGGCTGGTGTACGGATCCAGCGCCACGTCGGTCATCACGCCCAGCTCCGGGAAGCGCATCTTCAGCGCGCGCACCGCGCGTTGCGCCAGGCCGTCCGGGTTCCAGGCCTCGGCCGCGTCCAGCGACTTGCCGGCCGGGTCGATCACCGGGAACAGGTCGATCACCGGGATGCCCAGTTCCAGCGCGGCCTCGGCCTCTTTCAGCAGTTCTTCGATCGACAGCCGCTCCACGCCCGGCATGGACGCGATCGGGGTGCGCCCGGGCACGTCGTGCACGAACACCGGCCAGATCAGGTCGTCGACGGTGAGGGTGTGTTCGCGCATCAGGCGGCGCGAAAAGGCATCGCGGCGCATGCGCCGGGGGCGATAGTGGGGATGGGCCACGTGCAGGCTCCTGGGTGGGCGGATGTTGGGAGGCCGCGCCAGTCGCGCGGCCGATGCCGCCAGGCACCGCAGGCCGCGCCGCCGGCACCGGCGTGAACGCAAGGCGGCCCGCGCGCGGGCGCCGTCGGCTGGGCATGTTACTCCCGCCGGCACGGCGCGCAGCGCGGAATGCTGCAACACAGCATGCCGGTCGCCCGGCACGCAGGTCAGATCACCCCGCCGCCCAGGCTCAACCGGATCACCCCGACCACGATCACCAGCGCATTGAGCATCAGGCCGGTCTTGGCGCGGCCGCGGTTGGGCGCCGCGGTGAACAGCAGCCCGATCGCGGCGATCAGCGCGCCGACCGCGGCGAACGGGATCAGGAACCAGTTGCCCCAGCCGAGCAGCGGGATGAAGGCCAGGATCATCCACAGCAACGCCACGATGCCCCACAGCAGACTGATCAGGCCCATGCCGGCCTCCGTGCGAATGTCAGCCTGCACCATAGCGCGCGGCGAACGCCAGGCAACCCAACTCTTGGCACGGGGATCACGGCGGCCCTGCGAGGGTGCGACAGCGGCGGGTTCGGCACGATTCACCCGGCCCGCCTATGATCGCGTGAGATCCGAACACGGGGGTAAGGCCATGAACATCCGACCGCTGTTGCCGCTGGCGCTGCTGCTGGCCCTGGCCGGCTGCGCCAGTTCCTCGAAAGTGATGGTCGGCGCGGCGCGCCCGCCGATCGACCCGGCACTGGTGCAGATCTACTCCGCGCCGCCGCCGGGGGCGGTGGATATCGCCCAGCTCGAAGCCTCCAGCGCGGCCGGCTTCGGCACCCAGGGCCAGACCGACGCGGCCGTGGACCGGCTCAAGCGCGACGCGGCCAAGCTCGGCGCCAACGGCGTGGTGCTGATGGGCGTGGGCTCGCAGCGCTCCGGCGGCGGCCTGTCGGTCGGCGCGGGCAGCTACGGCGGCCACGTCGGCGGCGGCCTGGGCATCGGTATCCCCACCACGCAGAAACGTGCCGCCGGCATGGCGATCTGGGTGCCGCCGGGGGCGCAGGCGCCAGCTGCGCCAGCGGGACGCTGAAACCGCGCCACCGGGCAGGCGTGCAGCGGCGACGTGCTCTGCGCGCCGGCCTGCCTGCATCCAGGCACTGCAACATTGCTACGTTATGGTCCACCCGCTTGAAAGGCGGACGGTCCCGCTTGGCTGCGAACCGCAGGCATTCCGCTCACGTGGGTAGGGAATGCATGAACTGGATCGCCTTCATGCAGCAGAGAACCCTTTTCGTCTTCATCCATGAAGAGAGCCCATGAAGCGCTGGATATGGATTTCCGCTGCTTGTTTGCTGTCGTTTCACGCCACCGCCGCAACGGTCTACCAGAAGCTCGTGTGCCGCGACAATGATCCGTTCGTGTTCTGTACCCAAGGTTGCAAGGGTGTCGACAAGAACTGGAGCCCGGTCGATCCGATCAGTGGCACATGGCGAGCGGACCCAGGCTACTGTTTGAAGCCGAGTCCGGTCCGCTGCTGCAAGCGCGGTTCGCAGTGCGGTGCATGGACGCCCACCGCGATCGCCGCGGTGAAGCAATACGAGGAAATCTGTCCGGCAGCCGCCAAACAAGGCAACTGGACGGATCCTAGTCGGCGCCCGGAAAGCGTGCCGTACGAGCACTGAGGGCCGTACCGCTGCGCTTTCGCGCAGCGATGCGATGGCCCTCACTTGCGCTGCGACGGCACGAACGCCTCGTCCACCGCCGCGGCCAGCTGGTCCGGGGGCAACAGCCCCTGGTCCAGCAGGAAGTTGTTGAACTTCAGGCGGTCGAACCTGGCGCCCAGCGCCAGTTCGGTGCGCATGCGCAGTTCCAGGATGCGGCTGTAGCCGTAGAAGTAGCTGCCGGCCTGGCCGGGCGCGCGCACCATGTAGCGGTCCAGTTCCTGCCGCGCCATCGCCGGCGACAGGCCGACGTCGTTCTCCAGCACCAGGCGCGCCCGCTCGCGGTCGATCAGGCCGAGATTGAGCATCGGGTCGAGCATGGCCCGCGCCGCGCGCAGCAGGCGGAACTGCAAGGCGATCAACTGTCCGTCCAGCGGCTCGTACGGCACCATCTCGGCCTCGGCGTACAGCGCCCAGCCTTCGACGTTGACCGAGTTGAACGCGAACAGGCTGCGCGCCAGCGACACGCCGCGCTCGACCATGGCAGTGAACTGCAGTTCGTGGCCGGGTCGGCCTTCGTGCGCGCTCAGCGTCCACGCCGCCGCGCCGAAGTTGAAATCATCGTAGTGCTCGCCCTTGCCGGCGCTGTCCGGATTGCCCAGTGGCAGCACGAAGGTGCCCTGCTCGCCGGTGTTGCCGACCAGCGGCGCCGGGCGGAAATGCGGCGCCGGTTGCGCGGCGCTTTCCGCCGGCGAGCCCAGGCGCATCTGCATCGGCCGCTGCGGCACGTCGACGATGCGCTGCTGGCGGATGACCGGATCGATGCGGTCGATGACGCTGCGGTAGTGGGCTTCGAGCTTGTCGTCGGCAATGGTGTCGCGCTTGAGCGCGCGCAGCACCGTGCGGTAGTCGCGGGCGTCGTCGCCGCGCAGGCCCTTGGCCGCGGCCACCAGTGGCGCCAGTTGCTGCATCGCCGCGCGGGTTTCCATGAATTCCAGCTGCGCGCGCTGCATCAGCACCTGCGGTGCGATGTCGATGCCGACCTGCTTGAGCTGGAACGCATACAGCTCGGGCGGCAGGCGCGCATCCTCGCGCGCCTGCGGCAGCACCACCGTGCGCGTCCACGTGGCGTAGTCCTGGAACTGCTTGTCCAGCGCCGCCAGCGCCGCATCCGCGCCGGTGATCTTGTACTCGGCGAACAGCGCGCGAATGCCCTTGGCATAGGTATCGACGTTGCTCAAGGCCTGCTCGACCTCGCGCCTGGTCGGCTGCAGGAGGTTGCCGTCGGCACGCTTCTCTTCGTAGCGTTGCCGCGCCAGCAGCAGGATCGAGGTGCTGCCCGGCGCCAGGCCGACGTAGCGCTGCAGCCGCAGCAGCGCCTTGGCGCGGCGCGCCGCCGGCACCTGCTCGGACAACAGGTTGTTGATGCCGCCGAACACGTGCTGCGGCGCGTCGGTCCATGGCAGCAAGAAACGCTCGTTGAGCATGCTGCCCTCGATGGATTGGTCGGCGGCGTGGATCAGGATCGCCAGATCCTGGCGCACGTTCGGATCGCGCTCCACCTGCAGTTTTTCCTGAAGCGTGCGGCGCGCGGCAGCGGTCGCCTCGCGGAAACGCCGCGCGTTGTCGGGCCCGAAATCGGAGACCTGGTCGTCGAATCCCGGCACGCCGAAGAAGCTCACTTCCTCGGCCTGGAACGGCGCCTGCGCCTGCAGCAGGATCTGCGCGAACGCATTGCTGCGCTCCACCCAGGCCGGCGCGTGCTTGGCCGACGCGGCCGCCGGTGCGGCCGCCGCGTCCATCGCCGAAAACGGCAAAGGCGCCGCCAGTGCCAGGGTCAGGGCGATGGCGAGGACACGTGGCTTCATGGCATAGCTCCGACAGAATGATGTCAGGACCGTACGCGGCGCGTGCCGGCTCGGCCATCTGCCGGAGGTCATGGCCGCCGCCACGCCGCGGTGCAGCATGCGGATGAAGACTACGCCGCCGCGTTCGCGCAGATGCTGTGCCGGCAGCAGAGGCGCGCGATTGCAGGACATGGCGGTGCGATCGCGCATCCCCATGGCGCCACCCACGCACCACGCGACGCGATGAGCGGCAGAAGGTTCGCCACCTCGCTACTTCGTCGCGTCGGCCTCTGCCGGCGTGGCACTGTCGTCGACGTCTGTGGCGGGCACCGGCGGCGCCTCGACCGCCATCCCGTCCGCCTCTTCGTCCTCGTCCTCGGCATCCTGCCCGAGCGCATCGAGCAGCGGGATCGCTTCACCCGCATCCGGCAAGACCTGCAAGGTGGTGTAGTGCCACTCGCCCGCGTGGCGCTCGGCTTCGATGTACAGGGTGCCGTTGGCGCGGCTGCCGTGCAGCGACACGCTCAGCTCGGCATTGCCACTGCCGCCGCCGCTGCTGTTGAAGCTGCCGCTGGGCATGATGCCGTCCTTGATCGGCGCGCCCAGCGCAGCCGCCACGCGCGGGTCATGTTGCGCGGCCATCACACCGACCCGGTACGGCTCGGACGACTTGGTGACGCGCGCGATGCCGAGCACGAACACCGCGATCGACGCCAGCAGCAGGGCGCCGAGCACCAGCACGATCAGCGGCACCGCCCACTTCCAATGACGCGCCCACCAGCCGCGCTTGGCCGGTGGCAGCGCCGTGGTGGAGGTGGGACCGGGCGTGCCGGGCAGCGGTGGCGGACTCGACATGACGTCACTCCTTGTCGTGCGGAAGCGGGAAGGTGGAAGCGGAACGGCGCACTCAGGGCTTGAGGCAGCGCGCCAGGAAGGCTTCGGTGGTGCGATAGCGGTGCAGCGCGTTGCTGCCGGACAGGCCGTGCTTGGCGCCCGGATAGGTCATCAGCTCGAACAGCTTGCCGCGCTTCTGCAGTTCGCTCATCAGCGAGGTGGAATTGGTGAACAGCACGTTGTCGTCGGCCATGCCGTGCAGCAGCAGCAGTTGCGAGGTCAGCCCGTCCAGGTGCGCGGCCACGCGGCTGTCGCGGTAGCCATCGGGATTGGCCTTGGGCAGGTTCATGTAGCGCTCGGTGTAGTGGCTGTCGTACAGACCCCAGTCGGTCACCGGCGCGCCGGCGGCGCCGCAGGCATAGGCCTCGCTGTGCTTGGCCAGCAGCATCAGGGTCATGTAGCCGCCGTTGGACCAGCCGTACACGCCGATACGCGCCGCATCCACCCACGGCTGCGCCTTCAGCCAGGCCACGCCGCGCAACTGGTCGTCCACTTCCACGGTGCCCTGGTGCTGGTACAGCGCACCACCGAAATCGCGGCCGCGGCGCGGCGTGCCGCGGTTGTCCAGCGAGAACACCACATAGCCGTGCTGCGCCAGGTACTGGTCGAACAGCGCATCGCCGCGGCCGGGCCAGCCGTCGACCACGGTCTGCGCGGCCGGACCGCCGTACACATAGACCACCACCGGGTAGCGCTTGCCCGGGTCGAATCCGTCCGGCTTCATCAGCCGGTAGTGCAGCTGGGTCTTGCCGTCGGCGGCGGTCAGGGAGCCGAACTCGACCGGACGCTGCGCCTCACGGTAGGCCGCATACGGGTGTTGCGGATCGGCCAGGTCGTTGACCAGCAGGGTGGCGATCTTTTCGCCGTTGGCGCGGAACAGCTCGATCTGCGGCGGCGTGGTGGTGTTGGACCAACTGTCGACATACACGCTGGCGTTCTTGGCGAAGCTGGCGGCATGCGTGCCATTGGGCTTGGACAGCTGCGCGATGGCACCGCCGGCCAGCGGCACCGCGTAAATCTGCGTCTGCGTCGGCGACGCCTTGGTCGCGGAAAAATAGACCTTGCCGGCCGCCTCGTCCACCGCGAGCAGTTCGTCCACCACCCACTCGCCCTGGGTCAGCGGGCGCAGCGTGCGGCCGTCTTCCGAAGCCAGGTACAGGTGTTCGTAGCCGCTACGCTCCGAGCCCCAGACGAAACGTCCGTCCTTGAGGAAGTGCAGGTCGTAGGTGAGCGGCACCCAGGTCGGGCTGGTCTCGGTGATCAGCAGGCGCTGCTTGCCGGTGGCCAGGGTCGCCTCGATCAGCTCCAGGCGCTTCTGGTCGCGCGACTGGCGCTGGAAGGTCAGCCGTTGCGGATCGCGCCAGTCCACCCGCGCCAGGTAGATGTCCGGGTTCTTGCCCAGGTCGATCCACTGCGGTTGCGCGCCGGCGCGCGGCGCGATGGTGCCGAGCTGGATCTTGACGTTGGGCTGGCCGGCCTGCGGATAGCGCTGCTCCACCACCTCGGTGTGGTCGGCGTAGACCTCCGGGCGCTTCTGCACCGGCACCTCGGTTTCGTCGATGCGCGCGAAGGCGATCGCCGAGTCGTCCGGCGCCCACCAGTAGCCGGTGTGGCGATCCATCTCCTCGTCGGCGACGAACTCGGCCACACCGTTGCCGATGGTCTCGCTGCCGTCGCGGGTGAGCTGGTGCTGCTGGCCGCTGGCCAGGTCGATCACCCACAGGTTGCGCCCGCGCACGAAGCTGACGTAGCCGCCCTTGGGCGAGATCTTGGGATCGGTGACGAAACCTTCGCCGTGGGTGAGCTTGCGCACCGCGGCGCTGCCGGTCTTGCTCAGGTCGTACAGGTACAGCTCGCCGCCGAGCGGGAACAGCAGCGCATGCGCGTCCGGCGCCCACTGGTACTCGACGATGCCGGTGTAGGCGGCGATGCGCTGGCGCTCGCGGCGCGCCTTCTCCTCGTCGCTCAGGGTCTCGGTGCCGGGCAGCACCAGCTTGGAATCCACCAGCATGCGGGTCTGGCCGCTGGCGATGTCGTATTCCCAAAGGTCCAGTTGGTTGCGGTCGCTGTCCTTGCCGCGCAGGAAGGTCACCCGCGAGCCGTCCGGCGCCACCTTGGGCTTCATCAGGGTCGGCCCGGACAGCGGCTTGCTGCCGGTGATGGCCTCCAGGGTCAGTTTCTCGGCGTGGGCGGGAACGATGGGGGTGGCGAGCATGAGGGCGAGAGCGGCGAACAGAGAGCGCATGAAGGTTCCTGATGGAGCACCGAGCGCACGGATGATGCGCGTGCGCCCGGGATTTGAGAAGCGCGCCGGCTCAGCGCTGTCCAAACAGGTGCTTGCGCTCGGCGTCGCTGAGCGGCTTGCCCGCGTTCGGGTTCACCTGCTCCTTCAAGGCGTAGGCGCGCTGGGTGGCCGGGCGCGCGGCGATGGCCTCGTGCCAGCGCTTGAGGTGCGGGAAGGCGGCGTAGTCGGGAGTCAGCCCGTTGTACACCTCGATCCACGGGTAGCTGGCCATGTCGGCGATGCCGTAGTCGTCGCCGGCCAGGTAGGCGCTGTGCGCCAGACGCTTGTCCAGCACCCCGTGCAGGCGCCGCACCTCGTTGCCGTAGCGTTCGATCGCATAGCCGATCTTCTCCGGCGCGTAGACGTTGAAATGCCCCATCTGCCCGGTCATCGGGCCGAGCCCGGCCATCTGCCAGAACAGCCATTCCAGCGCGAGCACGCGCCCGCGCGGATCGGCCGGGAGGAAGCGGCCGGTCTTCTCGGCCAGATACAGCAGGATCGCGCCGGATTCGAACACGCTCTGCGGCGCGCCGCCGTCGGCCGGGGCATGGTCGACGATGGCCGGCATCTTGTTGTTCGGCGAGATCGCCAGGAAGTCGGGCGCGAACTGCTCGCCGGCGCCGATGTTGACCGGCTTGAGCGTGTAGTCCAGCCCGGCTTCCTCGAGGAACAGGGTGACCTTGTGGCCATTGGGGGTGGGCCAGTAGTACAGATCAATCATGGCGGCGTTCCTGGACAGGGGATCCCGAGTGTAGCGGCGGCCCCCGGCTTGGCAGCGTCATCGCCGGCCGGGTACCCTGGCCGCTCCCGCAACGCAGCATTCCAGACCACGCCATGACTCCAGAGCGGCCCCGCCTGCATCCCCTGTCCAACCTGATCTTCGCCTCGCGCTGGCTGCAGTTGCCGCTGTACCTGGGACTGATCGTGGCCCAGGGCGTCTACGTGTTCCTGTTCGGCAAGGAGCTGTGGCACCTGATCCACGAGGCGCCGAGCCTGGGCGAGCAGCAGATCATGCTGATCGTGCTCGGCCTGATCGACGTGGTGATGATCTCCAACCTGCTGGTGATGGTGATCGTCGGCGGCTACGAGACCTTCGTGTCGCGGCTGGGCCTGGAAGGCCATCCGGACCAGCCGGAGTGGCTGAGCCATGTCAACGCCAGCGTGCTCAAGGTCAAGCTGGCGCTGTCGATCATCGGCATCTCCTCGATCCACCTGCTCAAGACCTTCATCGCGGTCGGCGCGCTCGGCGGCATGCCGATGTGCTCGCCGGAACAGCTGGCCAGCGCCGTGGGGACGGTGGACCTGAAGAGCTGCGCGACGCTGACCGCCACCGGCGTGCTGTGGCAGACCATCATCCATGGCATCTTCATCCTGTCGGCGATCGGCATCGCCTGGACCGACCGGATCATGTCCGCGTCCGCGCCGGCGCGGCCGGCGCATTGACCGGCGCGCGCCGCGTCACGCTTTTTGCCGCATGGCAGCGGCTGCCACGCACGCGGCGGCCGCGGATGCTAGATTGACCGATGGGGTGCGCTGGCGGCATGGGGGCCGCAGCACCGCGAACGCACCGCCGTCGCATCGTTGATTGCCAACACCGGGGATTCAGGGGGACGCATGTCGCAACTCACCACACTCGCCAAGGCGCGCCGGGTCGCGCCGATCCTGTTGCTGGCCGCGCTGGCGGCCTGCTCCAAGCAGGAAGAGGCCGCACCACCCAGCGCTGCACCGGCCACCGCCGCGGCCAACGCACCGGCACCGCCGGCGGTCTCGGCCAAGGTGCAGTCGATGGGCACCGAACAATTGCACGACTCGGCCAGCCAGGCGCTGCGCGAGAACCGCATGTATGCACCGGCCGGCAACAACGCGGTCGAGTACTACCTAGCGTTGCGCGACAAGCAGCCGGACGACGCCGGGGTCAAGAGCGCGCTGACCGACCTGATGCCGTACACGCTGATCGCCGCCGAACAGAGCATCAACCGCGAGGACTTCCCGGAAGCCCAGCGCCTGATCGGCCTGATCGAGAAGATGGATCCGCAGGCGCCGGCGCTGCCGCGGCTCAAGCAGGGCGTGAGCAAGGGCATGGAGGCCGTGGCCCAGCGCAGCCAGGACGAGACCGACAAGGCCAAGAAGGACGCCGAGCAGAAGGCCAAGCTGGCAGCCGAGCAGCAGAAGCAGGCGCAGCAGCAGGCCAGCGAGGCGCAGGCGGCGCAGCAGATCGCCGCACAGCAGGAGGCCGCGCGCCGCGAGAGCGCACGCCAGGAGGCCGAACGCCAGGCCGCCGCGCGCCCCGCCACGCCCGCCGCCACCACGCAACCGACGCCGGCACCGGCAGCAGCCCCCGCGGCCGCGCCGGCCGCTGCCGCCACCGCACAGACGCTGCGCCCGATCAGCACCCCGGCGCCGCGCTATCCGCCCGAAGCACTGCGCTCGGGTACCGCGGGCGAAGTGCTGGTGGAGATCACCGTCGGCACCGACGGCGCGGTCACCAATGCCCGCGTGCTGCGCTCCACGCCGCCGCGGGTGTTCGACCGCGAGGCGTTGAACGCCACCAAGCGCTGGCGCTTCGAACCGGTCGGCGCGCCGGTGACCACCCGCCGCACGCTGGCGTTCAATCCCGGCGGCTGAGCCCATCAATGACACCTGCGTGCCCGGCAGCGGCCGGGCGCGCAGAGAACGCTCAGGCGCAACACCGCGCCGACCGCAACACGTCGACCAGCGCGATCAGGACGTCGGTGTCATGCCAGCACTGCGCGCGGAGACGCCGAAGCGCCCCTTGCGCCAGGCCATCCAGGTCGCGATCGCGCCCACCACCGTGCACACCAGCAAGCCGGGCAGCGAGGCCTCCGGACCGAACGCGCCACCGCTCAACCATTCCGGCACCCCGGCCTGCGCCGTGCTGCGCGCGATCGCCGGCCCCATGTCGGTCCCCGATACCGCCGCGCCGAACAGATAGCCCTGGGTGAAGTTCCAGGCCGCATGCACGCCGATGGAGACCCAGAGCCGGCCGCTGAGCACGTAGAACGCACCCAGCATGACGCCCGCCTCCACCGCGATGCACAACGCGGCGAACACGCTCGCGTTCGGATTGCCGAGGTGGGCGAGGCCGAACAGCAGCGCCGACAGCGCGAACGCCAACCATGGCCCGAACGCGCGCCACAGCAGCCGCAACAGGATCGCGCGCAGCATCAGTTCTTCCACCACGCCGGCCTGCAACGCCTTTCCGAGCGGCGCCCACACCGGCGCCGCCCCGGTCCAGCGGATCGTGTAGACGCCGAACGCCGCCATGATCGCCATCACCGCCGCGAACATGGCCGCGCCCAACAGCAGCCCCACGCCCAACTGCAAGGGCGCGGCGCGCCAGGCGAGTTCCGCCGGCCAGCGCCACTCGCCCAGGCGCACCGCGATTGCGTAGAACACGGCGGCCGTCAGCGCCGTCAGCGCCGTCGCATACGGCGCGAGCCGATCCGCGCCCGGCGGAAGCAGCCTGGCGCACAGCAGCGGCACCGCCGTCGCCACGACGATCATCAGCGCCAGCAACGCGATCGCCCAGAGCAGCGCCCGCAGCCAGCGCACCCTTCCGGGCTGCAGGATGCGCGCCTCGCCCAGCACCAGCAGGCGCCCGGCGCCGGCCGCCATCATTGCTGGGGCATCGTGTGGATCTGGAGACATGCAAAGGCTCGCTGCGGAGGAAGCATCGGCAGGACGGGCAACGCCGCTGCGCGCAGCGAGTGTGCATCACGATCGCGTTTCCTGCGCGGCTCCGCGACGACGGGCGTGCAGCGCGCGGACCCGGCCCGCGCGCTGCCTCCTGCTCAGCTGGAGATCGCCAGCTGTTCCTGGCGGTAGCGGCGCACCGCCGCCAGCCACAGCACCGCGGCCAGGCCGAAACCGGTGAGCAGGTACACCGCCCAGATCTGCGGATCGATCGTCTCGCGGCGGATGATCTTCATCAGCATCTGGTTCTGCGCCAGGAACGGCACCGCGAACTGCCACAGCGTGGTCTTCAGCGGATACACCATCAACGCATAGCCCGGCAGCATCGGCAGCAGCATCAGCCAGGTCATGTGGCTCTGCGCTTCCTTCATGCTCTTGGCCGCGGCCGCCAGATAGGTCAGCAGCGAGGTGCCGATGAACAGCATCGGCAGCAGCACGAACAGCATCTGCAACATGGCCACGAAGCTGACGTTGAGCTGGCGGCCGATGCCGCTGGCCACCTGCGCGCTGAGCTTGAACGCGAGCAGGGTCAGCAGCAGCGAGACCAGGCCGACCACGCAGGCCGCGGCGATCTTGCCGCTGACGATGGCGCTGCGCGAGGCCGGCGTGGCCAGCAGCGGCTCCAGCGATTGCCGCTCGCGTTCGCCGGCAGTGGCGTCGAGGATCAGGTACGCGCCGCCGATGAACGAGGTGATGGTCAGCAGCACCGGCAGCAGCATCGCCAGCAACGCGCCACGCTTGGCCTCGGGCGTGGCCAGGTCCTGCAGTGCCACATCCAGCGGCCGCGACACCTGCGAATCGATGCCGCGCGCCAGCAGGCGCAAGGCCCCGACCTGCTGGCCGTACATGCCCAGCGCGGCCTGCACCCGCTGGGTCGGGATGTCGGCATCGCGGCGGGTGCTGTCCTTGATGATCTCCACCAGCGCCGGGCGCCCTTCGTGCCAGGCGTTGGCGTAGTCCTCGTCGATCTTCAGCGCAAGATCCACGTCCTGGCTGCGGATCGCCCCGGTCAGGTCCTTCGGCGGCGCGACCGCGTTCAAGCCCTGCGCGGCAAGGAAGGCCACCAGGTTCGGCGCGCGTTCGCGGCCGATCACCGGAATGTCCAGCGGCTTGTCGATCTGGGTGCGCACGCGGCTCTCGGCCAATGCGCCCATGCCCAGGATCAACGCCGGATACAGCAGCGGCCCGAGCAGCAAGGCCAGCGCCAGGGTGCGGCGATCGCGCGAGAGGTCGCGCAATTCCTTGCGCATCACGGTGAATACGGTACGGAGCAGGCTCATGCGTGCAGTCCCTCGTCGCTGCCGATCGCCTTGACGAAGGCGTCTTCCAGATTGGGTTCGCCGGTCAGGGCGCGCAGTTCATCGGCGGTACCGGCGGCCACCACCGTGCCCTTGGCGATGATGACGATGCGATCGCACAGCGCCGCCACTTCCTGCATGATGTGGCTGGAGAAGATCACGCAACGCCCTTCCTCGCGCAGCTCGCGCAGGAAGCCGCGCAATGCGCGCGTGGTCATCACGTCCAGGCCGTTGGTGGGTTCGTCCAGGATCACGTTGCGCGGGTCGTGGACCAGCGCGCGGGCGATCGCGGTCTTGGTGCGCTGGCCCTGGCTGAAGCCCTCGGTCTGGCGGTCGAGGATGTCGTCCATGTCCAGCGCCTTCGACAGCAACCGGGTGCGCTCGGCGATGCGTGCCGCCGACAGCCCGTGCAGCTCGCCGAAGTAGGCGATGTTCTCGCGCGCGGTCAGCCGCTTGTAGACGCCACGCGCATCCGGCAGCACGCCCAGCGCGCGCCGCACCGCCATCGGATCCTGGCCCACGTCCACGCCGTCCACGCGCACCTGGCCCTGGTCCGGCGCCATCAGCGTGTACAGCATGCGCAAGGTGGTGGTCTTGCCGGCGCCATTGGGACCGAGCAGGCCGGTGATCTGGCCGTCGGCGGCCTGGAAGCTGACCCCTTGCACCGCCTGCACGGCGCCGGCGCGGGTCTTGAATGCCTTGTGCAGATTGTCGGCGACGATCATGCGTGCCCCTCCCTGTCGAACGCTGCGCAGCTCATGGTTCCCATCCGTTGAATGAAGTGAAGGCCGGCACGCCGCTCATCGCGTCCAGGCAGGTGGCATCGAGGTGCTTGGCATCGGCGGTCTCGAAGAACTGGCCGAGCAGCTTGGGCATGCAGCCCAGGGTCATGGTGCCGTGGCCCTGGCCACGCACCACTAGGTGGCGGCCGTTGGGCAGGCCCTTGAGCACGCGCTCGGCATAGCGTGGCGGCGTCACCGGATCCAGCTGACCGGAGGTCAGCAGCACCGGCAAGGTCGAGGTGAACGGCGCGGTGAAGTCGGCCGGGCGGGTGCCGGTGGGCCACACCGGGCAGGGCGCGAAGAACATCTGCGCCACTTCCGGACCGAGCAGCGTGTCGTGCGTCTGCGGGGCGCGATAGCGGTCGGCGTCCTCGGCGCAGATCACCGACCACTGCATGCCGCGATTCATCTGCCCGTCCAGTTGCCCGCCCATCATCTTTGCCAGCGACATCAGCGGCCCGTAGCGGCCGTTGGCCGCTTCGTCCAGCACCAGCGGCAGCAGCGACGCGGTCTGCGGCGCGTAGGAGAACGAGAACGCCAGGCTGGTGACGGTGTCGGCGGTGACCCGGTCGTGGCGGCTCTGGCCGCTGGCCGGATCGCGGTAGTCCACTTCCACCGGCGCCTGCCGCAGCCGCTCCACCACTGCGCGCAACTGCGTGCGGGTATCGGTGGGAAAGCGCTTGGCGCAAGCCGGATCGGCCTTGCACTGCTCGGCCTGCAGGGCGATCGCATCCTCGAAGGTGGTGGCGAACTCGCCGCCGACCACCAGGTCGTTCGGCGCCACGCCATCGATGACCACGCTGCGCACGTGCGGCGCGTAGCGGCGCGCGTACTGCTGGGCGACGCGGGTGCCGTAGGAGCCGCCGATCAGATTGATCTTGTCCACCCCCAGCGCGGCGCGCACCGCATCCAGATCGCCGATCGCCTGGGTGGTGGTGTAGTAGCGCGGATCGGCGCGGCCCTGCAGCGACTGCGCGCAGCGGCGGGCGTAGTCGACCAGTTCGGCGGCGGTGGGCGCGCGCGCCGGATCGGCCAGCGGCATCTCCTTGCCGTCCGGTCCCAGGCAGCTCAGCGGATTGGACTGGCCGGTGCCGCGCTGGTCGATCAGGAACACGTCGCGGCGCTTGCGGGTCTCGCGCAGCGCCATGTCGACGATGCTGGCGACCTGGGTAGCGGCCTGGCCGGGACCGCCGGCGAGGAAGAACACCGGATCCGGGTCGCTGCCGCCCTCGCCGGTGACCGGCAGCCAGGCGATGTTGAGTTCGATCTTGCGGCCGTTCGGCGCCGCCGAATTCTCCGCCACCGCCATGCGCGCGCACTGCGCCGGCACGTTGTTGGAGGCCACCGGATTGGTCAGCGTGCACGGGTGGAAGCGCAGCGCGCCGTAGCTGCGCTCGGACGTCTGCGGCGTCGGTGCCTGGGCCGCCTGGCAGGCGGCGAGCAACAGGGTGGCCGCCGCGATGGCGAACGGCCGGGAGGGGTGTCGCATGGTTCGCATCCTTGAGTTCATGGCTTGCAGAATGCCATGCCGGAACATGGCGTCGTCGGTGCCCGGTGGGGCATGGAACGGAGTACGCGGTTACTCGCCTTCATCGAACAGGAACACCTGCTCGATGCTGTGCGCGAACAGCCGCGCGATACGGAACGCCAGCGGCAGGCTCGGATCGTACTTGCCGGTCTCCAGCGCATTGATGGTCTGTCGCGACACGCCCAGCCGCTCGCCCAGTTCGCCCTGCGACCAGCCCTGCGCCTCGCGCAATTCGCGGATGCGGCTGTTCATTGGTAGCGGCGCGCGTTCGCGACCTTGACCACCCCATAGGTCATGCACAGCGCGGGAAACACCCACAGCATCGCGCTCGAGGCCGGCACCGCGATGACCTGCGCCGCCTGCAGGAAGCCGGCGGCCATGTAGACGCCACAGGTCAACCCGGCGGCGATGGCGATGGACTCCAGCTCGATGCGCCGCTGCAGTTCGTCGGAGTCGCGCACGAAACGCGCCACCGCGCGAATCACCAGCGCCAACGTCAATGCCGGCAGCAGTGCGACCACCACGCGCAGCCAGTGCGCGTCGACGCTGTCGAGCAGGCGCTTCCAGAACAGCATCACCACCACGTAGGCGCCCATCGGCGGAAAGAACTCGCGGTAGTAGCGCCGTGCCAGCGCCCGCGGCGCGCTGTCGGCCAGGCTGCCCCGCGACCACCACAGCAGCAGCGCCATGAACAGGCCGCCGATGCCGACGCCCATGCATACCCCACGCAGATAGTCGCTGCCGCCGAGCGGCAGCCAGGCCCCCACCGCCAGCAGCGCCAGACTCACGCACAGCACCACGATCGCGTTGCGCCTGCAGTTGCCCATCATCTGTCCCCGATACTCAGCCGATCCCCGATCCGGCACCCTCGCGGCTGCCGCGTATGCCGTGCCGACCTTCCCCCTGTCAAGCACGCTTGACAGCAGAATGCGCGCAGCGGGAACGCCTGTCAAGCGTCCTTTACAGACAGAATGGAGGCACCGCCGGGCTAGCCGGCTTCCGGTGTCGGACGACACTCATCCCCTTCGGGGTGTCTTCTCCCCAGAGAGAAGAGAGACGTCACAGCCCCTCTCCTGCCGGGAGAGGGGCTGGGGTGAGGGTAAGGGCGCGAAGCTCCACGCTGACCCATGCATGCGAGGCTGCGACCGTACCCTCATCCGCCCCTTCGGGGCACCTTCTCCCGAAGGGAGAAGGAAGACGAGCCCCTCTCCCGCCGGGAGAGGGGTTGGGGTGAGGGTACGGGCGCGAAGCGCGCTCGACGCTTCGGAAACACGCAGCTTCGCCCTGGACGGACCTGCAAGTGAAGCGGTCGCGGCTGAAGCCGCGCCTACGCGGGATGTCCGGCGCCGACAGCGGCCGTTACTTGCTGCTGACGTACTTCTCGCGGCGGATGTGCTGCACCGGCAGGCCAGCCTCCTTCAGCGCTT